>CANRKG010000014.1 GCA_947631155.1 uncultured Bacilli bacterium | reverse complement strand
AAAGCGTTCTTACTTTTTCATTATACACCACTTTTTCAAAAAAAGAAAGAGTATTGATACTTTGTCAACACTCTGAAAATAAAACTACAAATCTGTAGTTTTATTTTTTATATATTAATTATTAATATATCCATTGCTAATTTTGGTTCAATTCGCCCGCTTTTTATTTTAAAATCTATGGATGCTACAACATCTATCAAATTAGATAATTCCAAAAAACTATAGTTATAACTATACTGAGACATTTTTTTTACTTGATAAGTTGATTTCAAAAATAATTTTTTAGTAATCTCTTCAACAGATAAATTTTTATCTTTTAATAACTTAACCTGATACATAAGACGTAATTGAGAAGCAATTAAACCAATTATTGAATAAACATCCATATCATAATTAAGTAATTCTTGATATTCTTCTATGGCGTGTTTTTTATCTTTTAATAATAAATATTTCACAAAAGAAAATAATACTTCACTTGAATCACCTAGCTTTTCAACTACTAAATTATTAATATCATCTTCTATTATTTCTAAATTATCACTTTTAAATAATATTAATTTATCACATTCATTACGAATTTTAGTTAAATCGTTTTTACATTTATCAATTAGAAGTTGAATAGATCTATTACTTATCTTATAACCATTTAATAATTCTTTAACATATTTATAAGGATCTATATCAAATTGAATAATATCAATGTTAGAATTATTTTTTAATTGTTTAATTATATTTAATCTATTATCAAGCTTTTTACATGTTAAAAATAATAAATTATCACAATTAGGATTATCAATATATTTTAATAAGTGCTTCATATCTTCATCATTATTATTACTAAATACATTTTTAATAATTATTACTTTTTTGGGACTTAAAAAACTATATGTATCTAAATCTTCAAGAGCCACACTTAATTCTTGTTCTTCTATATCATATGTACTTTGAATAGCTTCTTGAAAATTCATTTTTTCAATAATAGAGTTTATTTTTTTAGATACAACTAAACTATCAATTTCTTCTAATAAATAATTATGTTTCATCTGAAATTTCCTTTTTTATTTCTTCCAGAATTATATCAACTGCTTTAACATCTTTTCCGCCACCTTGAGCAAATGTTGGACTTCCTCCCCCATTACCAGAAGCTTTAAAGGCAGCTAATTTAACCATATCTGAAGCATTAATAGAACAATTACTTTTAGCTATGAAATTAATGCTATTAGAACCGTTTATATTGGCTAAGAAAACAAAACCTTCTTTCATAAAACTAATCATATTATCGGCAATAGATTTTAGTAATTGAACATCAATATTTTCAGTTTTCATAATTAAAGCTTTATATTTGCCATAATCAGTAATGGCATCTTTATATATATCAGTATCTGCAAGAGTTTTCTTCTCTCTTAAATCAAAATATCTTTTTTCTAAAGCTTTTACTTCACCCTGAACATAACCAAGTTCATTTTTATTAAAAATAATATCCTTATAAGAAGTTGGTTTAGAGTTATCAATATCGACATCAAAATCCAAGTCAATATTTTCTTTTTTAGCTTGAATAACAATCTCTTTAGCTTTTAAAAGTAATTGCATCATTTCATTATTATATGGTTCAATTACTTCAAATAATAATGAGTCAATCTTACTTCCAGTAGTAGCCTCAATTCTGTAGACATTACTTCCTTTACTTTCAAAGTTGTAAATAGCAAACTTTTTAATATCTTGTGTATTATTAGCGTGGGTACCACCACATAATTCTATAGATTTGCCAATTTTAACAACACGAACAGTATCAGCGTATTTTTCTGAGAAAAGAGCCATAGCACCTAATTGTTTAGCTTTATCTAATGGCATAATTTCAGTTGAAACAATATTTTCTTTAGCAATTTCTTTATTTACAAAATTTTCTACTTTAACAATGGTATCATCATCTAATGTTCCTGAATAAGTAAAGTCAAAACGAAGTCTTTCATGATCAACATATGAACCAGCTTGAGCAATGTCTTTAGAAACTACTTGTTGTAGTGCATATTGTAACAAATGGACACTAGAGTGATTTGCTTCGATTCGTTTTCTTTTATCTTTATCGATTATAATCTCGCAATCATCATTAACATGAATTTCGCCATCTAATAATTTTACTTTATGAATATGTTGACCATTTGGAGCTTTAAAAACATCAACCACACGAGCTTTAAAATCTTTACCAATAATCATACCTGTATCACTAACTTGTCCCCCACTTTCTGCGTAAAAACAAGTTCTTTTTAAAGCAATATAACCATCGTGATCTAATTTTTTTTCTAAACTATCTTTTGAAAATATTGCTAAAACATTACTTTTTAAACGGTAAATTCCATATACAAATTTTGATTCTTTAGTAAAATCTAATAAAACTTTTTTCTGTTGTGCCATATTAGCTTTAGTACGAGAATTCTTTTTAGCAAGTTCACGTTGAATTTCCATGAATTTTTCAAATTCTTTTTGATCTGTTGTATAACCTACTTCTTCTAGATATTCTAAAGTAAGTTCAAATGGGAATCCATATGTATCATATAATTTAAAGGCATCTTCACCACTAATTTTTTTATCAGTAGCATTATTAATTAATTCTTTTAATCGTTTTTCGCCAGCATCTAAAGTTTTCAAGAATAATTTTTCTTCTTCTAAAACTAAAACTTCAATATCGCTTCTTCTATTTCTTAGATATGGATATGCTAACTCCATAACATCAACAACATCAGATACTAACTTATATAAAAATGGTCCTTTAATATTCAAATTTTTACCCATTCTAATACTTCGTCTTAATAATCTTCTAAGTACATAACCTCGACCAACATTTTCAAAATTAGCACCATCAGCTAAAGCAAAAGTAATTGCTCTAATATGATCGGCTATAATTTTAAATTCTTTTTTTGAATCATACAGTGTTCCTGCTAATTCTTCAATATGTGAAATAATTGGTGCAAATAAATCTGTATCAAAATTACTATCGACATTTTGAAAAATTGTACACCATCTTTCTAAACCAGCTCCTGTATCAATATTTTTACTTGGTAACTCTTTATATTTACTTCGCGGAGTATTTTCTTTTGAACTATATTGACTAAAAACATTGTTCCAAATTTCTACATAACGTTCTTGATCTTCATCATTGGCAAATTTTTCAAAGGCTTTTCCATCTTCATCGTATTTTTCACCACGATCAAAGAATATTTCTGAATCTGGACCACATGGACCCTCTCCTATTTCCCAAAAGTTTCCTTGGCATTTAACAATATGACTTTCATCTAAACCTACTTCTATCCATTTATCATATGCTTGTTTGTCATCTGGATAAACAGTTACATATAATAAATTTTTATCGATTCCAAACCATTTTTCGCTAGTAAGTAATTCAAACGCAAATTCAATAGCTTCATCTTTAAAATAGTCACCGATTGAAAAATTACCCATCATTTCAAAAAAGGTTTGATGTCTTTTAGTAACTCCAACATTTTCAATATCATTAGTACGAATGCATTTTTGAATATTAACTATTCTTCTAACATCTGGAACAATAGTCCCATCAAAATATTTTTTTAAAGGTGCTACTCCGGCATTAATCCATAGTAAACTATCATCATTTACAGGAATTAATGAAGCACTTTCATATAATTTATGTCCTTTTTCTTCAAAAAACTTAATCCATGTATTTCTAATATCGTTATGACTCATATATTTCATAATTAATTGCTCCTTTCGATTTTTTCAATTATTTCTTCAATACGTTCAATATATTTCTCAACAGAACCATTATTCATTACATAATAATCGGCATAAACAATCGGTCCACCTTTAGCTAAATGTTCTATTTCTGAGAGATCTCTTTTAGTAATTTCTTCTTTATTGAAAGGTCGTTCCAATCTTTTTCCAACTCTTTCATAGCGAATTTGCTTATCACATATTATCGCTACTACATTAAGGCGATCTTTAAATTCATTTTTTAAGATTATATATTCATCCCATGAATATAAACCATCTAAAACAGTATCTTTTTCTTCTAAAGATTTTTTAATATCATCTAATAAAAGCATCGCGACAACACCCATACCATACTGACTTCTTAATTCTTCACGGTAATTTTTTTCATTTTCTGGATTAATTTCAATATTATTTTTTTTCATATGATCTAAAATTACTCCACCAAAGTAAATTTTATTAAATCCTTTATTCTCTAAATACTCAGTAGCTACACTTTTACCAGAACCACTCATTCCTACTATCGCTATTAACTTATTCATACATCTATCTCCTTTTCAATTATGGACATTGCCTTTGTATATAAATCATCTTTATTTATATTATGAACTATATAATCATACTCATTATAGTCTTCTAAATTATTTTCTGTAATATGTTCTTTTTCTTTTTTAGTAAGTTTATTATTATAAGTATCTCTTTCGATTTTTATTACTTTAGTGCTTGGATATTTTTTCTTAACTCTTTCAAATTCGGATATTAATCTTCCATCAGCAATAATAAACACATTAAAATATTTTTCTAAAATTTCAATATCTTCTAAAATTCGATCGGCTAAAAAGTATTTTTTTCCTAATTCTTTTTGAATTATATCATATCCTAAAGTTTGTAATAGTTCTCTTGGTTTCTTGTTAAAATCTCCATTCCATCCAAAATATGTTTCTGCATACTCATATAATGGTTTAGTAAAATGCAAAATACAAGGTTTATAATTTTTTTCTTCTAAGATTTTTTTCATATATTCACCAAGTTTATCCTTACCACTTTCGGCTTTTCCTGCTATAATAAATATTTTCATCTTAAATCCTTTCTATCCAAATAAAAGACCAATATTAGGAGGATATAAATATACCCGGTACCATCCTAACTTGGTCTTAATTAGATAACGGTCTCCCATTAAAACTCAAAAGTAGCTTTCATAAAATTTTTATGTTAATTTTCACCAACCATTAACTCTCTATAAATAAAATATTTTATTACTTTTCTTTATCAACGTTTTATTCACCTTTTATTTTTTGCAAGACATTTTGTTTTTCATCAATGAATGTAAATATTATTTTTAATGTTGCTATTACTGGAGTTGCTACAATCATACCTATAATACCAAAGAAATGCTGAAAAATCAATAGTCCAATCATAATAGTTACTGGATGTAATTTCATCGCATGACCCATTATAAGTGGTTGATAAAAATTATTTTCTAAAATCTGAACTACAACTATAGAAATAATACAACCTATTCCTACCCAAGGAGAAATGGTAAATCCAACAATTACTGCAGGAATAGCTCCAATATATGGTCCAAAATAAGGTATAACATCAGTTAAGGCACAAAATAATGCAAATACTAAGGGAGATTCTAATCCAGCAATACTAAGACCTATACTTTGAGTTATAAAAACTAAAAACATAATTGATAATACTCCTGTAACATATCCTCTTAATGAATTATTAATTCTATCACTTAATTCTTTAAAATTATTTTGCCAACTATGTGGTAACAACTTATTAATAGCAGCATTAACTTTATTAAAGTCATATAACATATAAAATCCAACCATTAATCCTAAAATTAAGAACATTCCCCCACTAACTAACTTTGTCGCAATAGAAACTAACATATTTGGAATATTTTGGGTTAAATTATTTCCTAAAGAATTAAGACTGCTAAATAATTGCTTTTTAACATAAGATAAATCGATATCACCACTAAATGAATTAACCATGTTTGTAATAAAGGTCTTTAAATCATTCAAAATACTCGGTATAGTATTAACAAAATCCTTGATTTGAGTTATAAAAGAAGGCATCATTACTACAAGTAAAATTACAATTAAACCAAGAAATACTAAATATACTAAAATACAACTTAATATTCGTGGTATTTTCTTATTTTGTAAAAAATTAACAATAGGATCTAACAGCCAAGCAATAATTAATCCTATAAATACAGGCGATATTACTATTAATAATTCTTTAATAATTTTAAATATACTTAAAGTTCTAAGTAAATATAATACTAAAGCTATTAAAGCAATAATAGTTATAATATAACCAATTTTAAATATTTTTGTACTAATTCCAATGACATAATTTAATCCTTCAATATCTAAATTTTTATCATCTTTATTCTTTTTAAACATATAATCACCTTCCTTATTTATTTCTTCTTAAAGATAACCTTTCTTCAATTTCACTTTTTATTTTATCATATTTATTACAATTTTTTAATGGTTCTGCATCTAATAATGAATAAAAGCAGCCATTCCGACCTATATATTTAAGATTATTTAAACATCGAGCATCTTCTAATGAATCGAAGTAAGCTCCACCACCTATATATTCAAGACTTTCTAAACCTTCAGAATCTTCTAATGAAGGAAGGTTAGCATATCCACCTATGTATTTAAGACTTTTGAAATCTCGAGCATCTTCTAATGAATCTAAGTGAGCACTACCACATATATATTCAAGATTATTTAAATTTTCGGCATTTTTTAATGAATTTAATTTAGCATCACCTATTATTGCCTTTAAATGCTGAAATTGTTTTGGTACTGTTTCTCCAAGATATTCAATATCCGATGCATAAACTACTATATCATTAGTATCAAAGTCTTCCATTGTTGTTCCTATTTGATCTTTTCTACAGTTAAATATTATACTTAAATCTTCTTTGATATCTCTTTTTGATTTAATCTCTTCTATTCTAGGATCTTTTTCATACCCAAAGCCTTCTATTGTTGAACCTATTTCATATAAAAATATTAGTTCTTCTTTCGTTAATTCGTTATTTTCTTTTACTTTCTCCTCTAGCTCAGTTAGTAATTTCATATCATGGACTTTTTTCTGATACTTTTCTTTATCTTGAAATTCATCTAGTTTTTGATCAGCTATTTCTATCATAATTTCTTCTAGATTTTGATTTTTACTTACGCCTCGTACTTCTCCTATTTCATCTTTACCATTCATTCTTATCGCAATTCTTGGATTTGTATATTCTCCTTCTTCATCTTTGGTATAGTAAATATAAAAGTCTCCGTTATTTAATTGAGTTTTTGCTGTTTCGTATCCCGCTGTACACCATCCAGTATTTTTTCCTTGCAAACTATCACATAACTTCTTAGAGTCACTTCCTTGTTCATATTTTATCCATATTCCTTCTGTTTCTTTATCGTTAGCTTTATAATTTTGTTTTGTTAAAAAATAAATATATAATTTTTGAAAACTTTCTCCTTTATTTAATGCTTTTTGTTCTTCTTCTGTTACTTCGTTTTGTCCGATTTCACTTTTTAAGACATCATATATTTGAGCTAATATTTCTTGATTTAATTCTAGATATGATTCCACTGTAGTTTCATCTCTTCTTTTAAACAGCATTTTTTCTTTATCAAATTTTCCTAATTTAAGCATTCCTTTAAAAACATAATTTTTAAACCACATTGGATACATTGCATCATCACTTGTTAAATAGGTTACCCATCTTTCTAATGATTTCTTTTGATCTTTTTGAACTACTTTTAATAGTTCTTCTTTTTTCTGATCATCTATTTCTACATTTCCATATCCTTCCTCTCTATATATTTTTTTTTGTAAATTTATATAAGAGAGAGGCAACTCTTTTATTACATATTTATCATAATAAATATTTAGTAATATTTCTAATCGATGGGGATTATCTTTAACTTTTTCATGGACTTTTTCTAATCTCTCTAAATATTTATTTATTTTTTCTTCTGGTGTATCACTTTTTAAAGCTTTATGATTTACAATATAGTCCATATGCATATCACTATATAATTTATTTAAAAATTCTTCTCCTGTTTTATACATTTACTATTTTCACCTGCTTTTTATACATCCTCTATTAATATAATTATATCATAGTTAAATTAAATGTAAATTTTATTTTTGGTATTTTACATCTATAAATAAGCATGCTAAAATATTAGTGGTGATTACATGTTTGTTATTAGAGATGATTGTAATAATGAAATTATAATTAAAAATTCTCGTTTTATTACATTTTTAATTAAAATAAATAATTTAGAACAAATACAATCTAATTTAGAAAAATTAAAAAAAGATTATCCTAAGGCAACTCACTATTGTTATGCATATATTATTAATAGTAATAAAAAATCTAGTGATGATGGTGAACCTAGTGGTACTGCTGGTATACCTATTTTAAATGTTTTAGAAAAAGAAAAATTAACTAACATTTTATGTATTGTCATAAGATATTTTGGTGGTATAAAATTAGGAGCTAGTGGCTTAGTAAGAGCCTATACTAAAAGTGTTAAAGAAGCACTAAATAAAGTTAAAAAAATAAAATTAACAACTGGTTATGAATTAGAAATTGAATTTGATTATAAAATTCAAAAAGAAGTAGATTATCTATTAAAAAATAGTCTTATTTTAAAGAAACAATATTTAGAAAAAATTAATTATACTACTTTAGTAGATGAAGTAACAAAAGATAAATTAACTACTTTAGATATTAAAATTTGTCACGAAGAGATAACTTTAATCGAAGAAAAAAAGGATCAAGACTAAAGATCCTTTTATTTTAGTGAATTAATCCCTTTTATTGCATCTAATTTCTTAGTTTTAATTAGCTTGGTTAAATCATCCTGAGAAATTATATTATATTTTAACTCTAATTTAATAATTTCTAAATTTGCTTGATTAGTATCTATCTTTTTAGATTTATTAGTTAAATTAGTAATATCAAGAATACAATCATCTAGTTTTCCTAAACTACTTGATAATAAGAATGTATTATTGACAATATAACTACTTATCTTAGAGTTATTTATCATATTACTAGTTCCCATAGGAATCTGTAAAACTAGCAAAATCATAAACATAATAATGTAACCTTCAATAAACCCTGCAACTAATCCCAATAACTTAGATGGTAGTGTTAAAATAATGGAAAGATCAACTAATTTTTGTAAAATACCTGTTAATTTTAAAATAATATTATAGATTGTAAATAAAAAACTGGCAATTATAACAAACGCAATTAACTGATACATGATAATATTTAAACTAATTAAACCTTTAAAACTAAAGAAAGGCAAGATTTTACAAAGTATTAATCCTATATAATCTTTCATTGAAAATGAAATAAAATATATAATAATAATTCCTAATAACATGGCTAATTCTTTCAATATTCCCCTTTTAAAACCAACTATTGCGGATAATAGTAATAACAAAACTATAATAATGTCAACTAAATTCATAGCTTACCTCCTATTATTTTTATTATAACTTATTATCTAAATTTATGCTATAATAATTTTGAGGTGTTTTTATGAACGTTGTTATTAAAGTTGATGCTGAAACAAAAGCTAAAATGATTGAATATTATAAAGATAAATGTCGTGATAAAGTTATTCCATATGTTGTATTCCAAGCCCAAGATGAGGATACTGTTATTACTATGTATGAATCTGGTAAAGTAATGTTTCAGGGTGTAAGTGCAGATGTTGATGCTTCAATGTGGGGTATGGTTTTAGAAAAAGAAAAGAAAGATGAAAAAGTTAATAATATTTATTTACATACTACAGCCGTTGGTTCAGACGAAGTGGGTACAGGTGATTACTTTGGCCCTATTGTTGTAACAGCTTCATATGTCAAGAAAGAAGATGTCGAAGAATTAATAAAATTAGGTGTTGGTGATTCTAAAAAAATAAGTGATGACAAAATAAAAAAAATAGCTCCAATAATTGCTAAAAAAATCACTTATCGAAGTCTAATTCTTTCTAATTCTGAATACAACGAAAAATATAGAAAAGATGTTAATATGAATAAAATTAAAGCTATTATGCATAATAAAGTTCTTTATCAATTAATTAATGAAGAAAATGTAAAATATGACTATATAATAGTTGATGAATTCGCTAAAGAAGCTCGATATTATGAATATCTAACTGGTATTTCCCAAATTCAAAAAGATATTACCTTTATAACTAAAGCTGAAGATAAAAATTTGGCTGTAGCTTGTTCTTCAATAATTAGTCGTTATATATTTTTAAAAGAGTTTGATAAAATCTGTACTTCTCTTAAAATTCCTCTTGTTAAAGGTGCGGGTAAAGACGTTGATAAAATTGGTGAAGAAGTAGTTGAAAAATATGGTGAAGATAAATTAAAAGAAATTGCTAAATTAAATTTTAAAAATACAGATCGAATTTTACATACTATGATATTCTAAATTAATTATAATTAATTTTTTATACTAAAAACCGATAAATAATTATTATTTATCGGTTTAATAATATGCTTAATTATTTTTACTAGTAAATCTATTAAATTTAGAAATTTCACTATCTTCTAAATCTGTTTTATTTAATGCATCAATTAACTTCTTTTGCTCTTTTGATAATTTTTTAGGGGTAATAACTTTCATTATCACATACATATTACCTTTATTACCGCTATTTTTATTATCAATTCCTTTACCACGAATGCGTTGTTTGTCACCAGAATCAACTCCTGGTGGAATTGTTAGCTTAACATTACCATAAAGAGTTGGGATTGTTTTTTTACAACCTAAAATTGCTTCAGTAATGGTAATTGGTACATCTAAATAAATATCATCACCATCGCGAACATAATAATCATGTTCATCGACATAAAATTCTAAATATAAATCTCCATTAGGCCCACCATTAGTTCCAGGATTTCCTTTTCCAGAAACCCTTAAACGATTACCATTATCAATCCCAGCGGGAATATTAACTGTAATTGTTTTATTATTTTTAACTTTACCTTTACCACGACAATTACTACATTTTCTTTTATATGTATGTCCTTCCCCATTACAATTTGGACAAGTAGTTTTGGAAACAAATGATCCTAAAATAGTATGTTGTTCAGTGGTAATAGTACCGCTACCATGACAACGCTCACAAGTTTCTTTATCAAAACCACCTTCACCATCACATTCAGGACAGTCTTCTACTACATCAATATTAAGATCCATTTCTGTTCCGTAAACAGCATCTTCAAAACTAAGATTAATTCTCATTAAGATATCCGAACCACGTGTTGCTCTAGGTCTAGAGCTTCCCCCAGATGAGAATCCACCAAAACCGCCACCAAAGATATTATCAAAGATATCACCAAAATCAAAGTCACTGGCATCAAATCCAGCCCCACCGAAACCACCGAAGCCAGAAGGTCCTGATGAGTTAACTCCAGCATGGCCATATTGATCATACATTTTTCTTTTTGATTCGTCTGATAATACTTCATATGCTTCTTGAGCTTCTTTAAACTTTTCAGCAGCATCAGGATTATCTTTATTTAAATCGGGATGATATTGCTTTGCTTTTTTTCTGAAGGCACTTTTAATCTCCGCTTCTGTAGCAGACTTAGAAACGCCTAAAACTTCATAATAATCACGTTTTTGTGCCATTTTTATCCCTCCTTACTTTTCATAATACATTTTTTTAAATTGATCTAAAGTAGTTTTAAATTCATCTATTGCACTTTCAAAGACTTTTGTATCATTTAAGTCAATATCAATAATCTTCAAAACTTCTAATGGATAATCTCTACCCCCAGAAGATAAGAATTTAATATAATTTTCTTTAAATCCAGGAGTATTATTTATTATATTTTTTGCTACATAGCAGGCAATAGATAAACTAGTTGCATATTGATAAACATAAAATGGTGTATAAAAATGTGGTACTCTTGACCATTCATATTTAATATCATCATCAACTACTACACCCTCACCAAAATATTCTTGGTTTAGTTTATAATATGTTTCATTTAAATAATCCGCTGTTAAAATATTCTTATTATCAACATATTCATGGACTATTTGTTCAAATTCAGCAAACATAGTTTGACGAAAAATAGTAGCTTTAAATAAATCTAATTTCTGATTTAAAATACTAAGTTTTTCTTCTTTTTTTGTAGAATTTTCATACATATAATGACTAAGTAGTAATTCGTTAGTAGTTGACGCAATCTCTGCTAAGAAAATTGGATAATCTGCCGTTATATAAGGATTATTTTTATTAGTATAATAACTATGCATAGAATGTCCTAATTCATGGCATAGAGTACTGACATCATCATATTTATTAGTATAGTTTAAAAGAACATATGGCAAAGTATCATAACTACCAGTTGAATAAGCACCAGATCGTTTACCTTTATTTGGATATTTATCGATCCAACCATCAGCAAATGCCGTTTTTAATACATTTATATAATCTTCACCATAAACACTTAGAGCCTTTATAACTATATCTTTAGCTTCTTCAAAAGTATAATCTTTATCAACATTTTCTAAAACAGGAACATAAGTGTCATATAAATGATATTCATCTAATTTTAAAATATCTTTTTTTAAGGCATAATAATCATATAAACTAGATAAATTAGCTCTAACAGTCTTAATTAAATTATTATATAAAACTACTGGAATATCATTAGGTTTTAAATACATAGCAATAGAACTATCGTAATTTCTAAGTCTAGCTGTAATACTATCTGTATTAACTGTTGTACTATATGTAGAAGTAAGAGAATTATTAATACCCTTATAAGCATTATATAATTTCTTAAAAGCAGCTTTTCTAACTTCTCTATTATTAGATTTAATATATATAGAATAATTAGATTCTGATAATTCTACTTCTTCATTATCTTCATTTGTAATAGTGCCTAGTTGTAAATCAGCATTAGTCAAATATGAATAAGTATCACTACTGGCATCAAAGACTGGTTGATAAGAAGCTAAAGCTTTTTCAACCTCCTCACTTAAGGTGTGTTTTTTTCTAGCCATAATACGTTTAAATAAATATTTATAAGGTTCTAATTCCTGATATTCAGATATATAAGAATAAACTTTATCACTATCCATTTTAATAATTTGAGGAATTATATTACTAGTTTTTTCTTCATACTCTGTACATAAATTATTAACTTTACCAACTAATTCCTGATAAAGACTGTTAGTTTTATCTTCATCACTTTTACAATTAGTATAAATAGATAATTTACTTAATAATCGCGATACCTTTTCATCTTGCATAAAGAAGTTTTTAAATTTTAAAGCGTCTTTTGAAAAATCAGGACATAATTTCTCTAATTTCAATAATTCTTGAGTGACTTTATTAAAATCTTTATCAAATTCTTCTTTATCTTTATAAATTAATTCAATATTCCATTTATCATTACTACTAACTTCTGATCTTTGTGTTATTTTTTGCATAAATTCTCCTTTTTATTTACAAAGCAAAGTTCTAGTTTCCTAGAACTTCAGTCTTTATTTTTCTTCATAATCTGCATCTGCTACATCATCGTCTTTTTTACTTTTTTTAGATTTTTTCTCCTTTTTATCATCTTCATCAGTATCAGAAGATTCTTGTCTTTCTTTATTAGCTTGTTCGTAAACTTTAGCAGCTAAAGCCATAGCTTTTTCACTTAATTTTTCTTTCTTTTCCTTAATATCTTCAATATCATCTTTTTCTAAGGCTTTTTTAACATCTTTAATTAAGTCTTCAACTTCTTCTTTTTCCTTCTTGTCAATTTTATCACCTAAGTCTTTGATGGCTTTTTCAGTTTGGAAAATCATTTGTTCAGCATCATTACGAACTTCAGCTTCTTCTTTTCTCTTTTCGTCTTTTTCCTTATTAGCTTCTGCTTCTTTCATCATTTTTTCTACTTCTTCATCTGTTAAAGTTGTATTTGAAGTAATAGTAATAGATTGTTCTTTATTAGTTCCTAAATCTTTAGCTGTAACATTAACAATACCATTAGCATCTATATCAAATTTAACTTCAATTTGAGGTACTCCACGTGGTGCTGGTGGAATATTAGTAAGTTGGAATCTACCTAATGTTTTATTATCAGCAGCCATAGAACGTTCACCTTGTAAAACATGAACATCAACAGCTGGTTGATTATCAGCAGCAGTTGAGAAAACTTCACTTTTAGATGTTGGAATTGTAGTATTTCTAGGAATCAATGTAGTCATAACTCCTCCTAAAGTTTCAATTCCAAGTGATAATGGTGTAACATCTAGAAGTACAATATCATTAACATCTCCTGTTAAAACTCCACCTTGAATAGCAGCACCCATAGCAACTACTTCATCTGGATTAACTTCACGTGATGGTTCTTTTCCTAATTCTTTAGAAATTAAATCATATACCATTGGAATACGAGTTGAACCACCAACAAAGATAACTTTATCAATATCTTCTTTTTTCATCTTAGCATCTTTTAAGGCTTTTTTAACTGGATCTAAAGTAGATTCAACTAAATCACGAATCAAATCTTCAAATTTAGCTCTTGTTAAAGTCATATCTAAGTGAAGTGGTTCTCCATCATCACCCTTAGCAATAAATGGTGCAGATATTTGTGTAGATAAAACTCCAGATAAATCCTTTTTAGCTTTTTCAGCAGCTTCTTTAAGTCTTTGCATCGCCATTTTATCTTTACTTAAATCAACGCTATTTTCATGCTTAAATTCTTTAACTAAATAGTCAATAATTGCTTTATCAAAATCGTCTCCACCAAGTTTATTATTACCATTAGTAGACTTAACTTCAAATACTCCATCTCCTAATTCTAGGATTGAAACATCGAAAGTACCTCCACCTAAGTCATATACTAAAATAGTTTGTCCATCTTCTTTATCAAGACCATATGCTAAAGCTGCTGCTGTTGGTTCATTAATAATTCTTTCTACTTCAAGTCCAGCAATTTTACCAGCATTTTTTGTAGCTTGTCTTTGACTATCATTAAAGTATGCAGGAACAGTAATAACAGCTTTATTAACTTTTTCACCTAAATAACTTTCAGCATAATCTTTAATATATGATAATATCATGGCTGAAATCTCTTCTGGTGTATAATCTTTATCTTCAGCTTTTACTTTATCTCCACTACCCATTAATCTTTTGATAGAAGAAATAGTATTAGGGTTAGTTAATGCTTGACGTTTAGCAGCATCACCAACTATTCTTTCTCCATTTTTAAATGCAACAACAGATGGAGTTGTTCTTCCTCCTTCTGAATTTGGAATCACCTTAGGTGCTCCAGCTTCTAAGACTGCACAACATGAATTTGTTGTACCTAAATCAATACCTATAATTTTACTCATAATTCATCTCTCCTTTTATATTATTGTTTGTTTATTAATTTTAACTGAGGCAGGTCTTATAACCCTATCAATTAATTTATAGCCTTTTAATAGTACTTCAGTAACTACATCATCTTCATAATTATCTAAATTATCAGTCATTAATGCTTCCTCTAAATTAGAATCAAAAGGTTCACCTTGACGTGATATTTCAGTAACACCATATTTTTTTAATACTTCCATTAATGATGCATACATCATTTTAAAACCTGTTAAAAATTTTGATAACTCATCTGTTAAATCATTATCATCTAATTTAATAGCTCTTTCAAAATTATCAATAACAGGTATTAAATCTGTAATAATATCCTGATTACAATACTTTTTAAAAGCACTAATTTCGTCATCTTTACGTTTACGATAATTAATTAATTCAGCCTGAGCTAATTTTACTTTTTCAACTAATTCTTCACATTGTTTTTTTAAAGCTAAATTTTCTTCTTTCAGCTGTTTTATTTCCCCTTTATCTTTATTTGAAGGATTAGCTTTAACATCCTTCTTCTTTTCTTTATTATTTACAGGGGCTTTTTCTTTCTTTACTTGTTCCTTAACCTCATCTGTCATTTTTTCACCTCTTCTTAATAGTCTTTTTCAATGTTATCTTTTACAAATTCTAAAAGCGAAACTACACGTTCATAATCCATTCTCTTAGGACCAACAATAGCTAAAGTTCCTTCTTCTTTTCCAGTTGTAAATTTTGTTTTAATTACTGTCACATCTTCATCAATATTATTTTCACTACCAATGAATATACTAATGTTATTATCATCTTCTTCCTTTATTTCACGTAATACTTCTTTATCATCTAATTTATTGAAAATATTTTTAATCTTTTCAACATTACTAAATTCAGGTTGTTCTAAGAATTTTGTACGACCAACAATATTTATATCACTATTTTTAGTCGAAAAATCAGAAAATACGTTGTAAAAGGCATTATATAATTGTTCGTGTTGAACTACATATCTAGCGATAATTGGTTTCACTTCATATTCTAGTTTAGCACTAACTTCATCAATAGGTGTTCCAGCAATTAAATTATTAATTAATCCAACAGTCTTTTTGATGTCGTCTAAAGAAATGTCTTCTAATTTCATTTCTTTATGTTCAACATGACCTCTATCAGTTATTACTATAACGATTATACTATTATCGTTAATAGGAACTGCTTCTATTTGTTTCAACAAATTTTCATGAGAATTAGAACCTAATACCATCGTAGCATAACTTGTCATATCAGAAATAATTTGTAAACTTCTAGTAATACAATCTGCTAAAGGTAATTGTTGATTTCTAAAAATCATTTGTAACTTTAGCATATCTTCGGCATTCATCTTTTTTAATTCCATTAGATGATCAACATAATAACGATAACCCTCTTCACTTGGAATACGACCAGATGATGTATGGGTTTTTTCTAAGAGATTAATACTTTCCAAAAATGCCATTTCATTTCTAACTGTTGCACTAGAACATTTTAATTTTTTACAAATTAAATTAGAACTAATAGGTTTTGCTAGTTTAATATAATGTTCAACTATTAACTTTAGAATACTTTCTTGTCTTTTAGTTAACATTTACAAACCTCCTAGCACTATAATTTTACGAGTGCTAATAAAAGTATATGACTAAAATTAGCAATTGTCAAGTACAATTGCTAATTTTATATATTTTAACTGCATGTTGGATCTATTTTTTGCATCCACCAGCTACAACATTTGTCAATTTTAGTACCATTAGTTTTACCTGCATTACAAAATTCCCAACCTGTATCTATTTCTTGTTTTGAAAAACCTTCAGTTTCTGGTAATGTGCATTTAATTCCAGCACGTGCTACAGTATATGTGTACGTATATCGATTTATAGGATGTGTAAGAAAGACTAGTAAATCATTTCTAAGAAATTGATTATCTTGAACATTTTTATCAATAATATTTTTTGACTCTAACCCATTGTTCCAACTGCACCAAGCATTTTCAGATAAATAATCAAGTATACTGGGTTTTATAGGTAGTGTAGACTCTCTTTCAAGTTTTAATGTTAGTTCAAATGTTGAACCACCTTGATTCAAACCTTTAACAGATGGGACGACATTAAATTTATCTTCACTTATTTCTCCTACATCTATTTTTATTTCTTTATTGGTAATACTATTATCATTAAAAGCCTCAAACACGCCTGCATTGATTGTAATTGTTAATTTGGCAATTGCTATATTCTTTGGGCTATCTACCTTTATTCTAAAAATAGTATTAGAATTACCAGGATTACTAGCTGTAATAGCGTCATATGTTAGATTGGAATTATTTGGGTTTAAACCGGCTGTTGTTGTTAAAGTACCTACTACGGTATTTCCTGATATATTTGATTTCTTTTTAATACCTCCTTTATATCCCGTAGATTCTACTATAACCCAATAACTCTCATCGGTTTTAGTATAAACTTTTGATAATTTTTTATTTTCATCACCATATAAGGTTATTTCTTTTAATTTCATATCTAATTGTCGTTTTTGTAATTCATCAACAACTTCATTAACAAATTTTTTACTGTTATTTCTAGTAAAGGCTAAAGTATTCATAAGTAATGCCATCATTAATACCATAATAATTAATAGGCCATATAACATGGTAGATATAGCAAAGCCTCTATTATTTATTTTTTTCACACTATCACGACCCTATTTTCTTAATATTATCATATTTTTCTTAATATTACTACCCATTTATCTCCATATTTTTTTTCTTTTATTTTTTCATAATCATTACTATAAACTATTTTATCTAGACTACTACTTTCACATATAATTAAGCCATTTTCTTTGATTAATTTATAT
Source organism: uncultured Bacilli bacterium (assembly GCA_947631155.1). Taxonomy (GTDB): domain Bacteria; phylum Bacillota_I; class Bacilli_A; order RF39; family UBA660; genus UMGS995. The sequence continues at coordinate 18,490 of CANRKG010000014.1, read as the reverse complement.
TTATCTATTAATTCAATACTATTTTTTATATTATCACTAGCATAAGGAGGATCTAAAAATATTAAATTAAATTCTTTACCTTCTAAATATTTTAAACATTTATGATAATCCAAATTCAATACTTTAGACTTCTTAAAAATGTCCAGATTGGCTAGATTCTTTTCAATAATCCTAATTGCGCCTTTATCTATATCATTAAAATATACAAACCTAGCACCCTGACTAATGGCTTCTATACCTAAATTTCCACTACCAGAAAATAAATCTAGGCAAAGACTATCTGTAATATAGTCTTGAATCATCGCAAAAATGCTTTCTTTTACTCTATCCATGGTTGGTCTAGTATCTTTTAATAAATGTCCTTCTATTTTTCGTCCCTTTAAAGTTCCACTAATTATTTTCATGATGACAACTCCTTTGATTAGTTAAAACACCTAATTTTTGATTAATTTGTAATATCATTAGATTGATTTCGTTTTCAATTTTTTTATATTTTTTGATTTCATTATATTGATATATTTCTAATCTTAAATTATTATTTGGTACTTCATTATATTTTTTTATTTTTTCTACTAATTCCTGATTACTATAAATTTCTTTTTTTATTAATTCTAATTTATTAAATAATTCTAATTTATCTAATGAATTTTTTAAAGATTCAATTTTTTCTAATAATTCTAACATAGTATCACCTAACTATTTTAGTTTATCATAATTAAATAAAAAAAGAAATGAAATCATTTCTATTTTAATATATCCATAAAACTTCTAATTAAGCCCATACTATTATTTAATTTTTCTAATTTATTTTCTGTAGTTAATTTATATTTTTGTTTCATTTCTATTTCTAATTCTTTAATACTATTAGGATTTCTATTTAAGAATTTATACCAATAGGAGTTTTCACGTAAATATCTATAAATATTTGGATTACTTCTTACAATTAACTGCGTTTTAATATCCATTAATCATCGAAATAACGATACATTGGTCTTGGTTCATAATTTTGTGTTTTACTTTTAGAACCAATTCCTATATCTTGAAGCAATCCAATTGTTTTTTGGAGGTTAGTAACGCCTTTTTGAACAGATTCTAAATCTACGTTTTTTATCATATTAATAAGTTCTCCTATCGAAGACTCTCCACTTTTTGAAGTTACAGCCACTGGATTTTTAACAATATACTTATCCCAGATATTACTTTCTTCTCCATACATTTCATATAATTCATATAGCTTTTGCCAACTAGTCTTATCATCCATTACACTATTTCCAAGTTCTGGATATTTTCTAACAAATTTCTTAAATAATTCTTTAGACATATAACCACCTATTAATATATATGTCTTTATTTTAACTAAAATACTTATATTTACAATAATCGATTATATTCTGCATCTCCAAATAATTTAGTATAATAGACAACTAAATCAGGATTATTATCTTTAATATACTTTTTTAAGTCATCATTAAAATTACCAACACCGACTCTAACATCAATGACATCTATTTCTTTAACAGTTAAAGATAATAAAGGAATTATTCCTTTCACGAAAGAATTGGCAATCATTACTATTTTTTTATCATTAGGAGCATTATTATTAATATACTTAACCATTGCATCTGTTCCACCTGGTATTCTAAGGTAATGATCATTATCGATTAACTGCATATTTTCATATATAACTGATTGCATATTTCCGACAACACAATCATTATTGCATACTTTATATGATGTGTTATAGTTTGGCAATAAATAAGAAAAATCATCATAAAATTTAGAATTTAATTGTAATAATCTAGTATAATAACCATTTTGCGAATGTGATAAGTTTTTTTTATGAAATTTATCATTTGCGAGTAGTTCGGTATCCAATTGATAATTAAAATCACGATTTAATTTTTTTACTAATTTTTTTGTTATATAATAAGATGTTTCTAATCTAGGATGATGATCACTATGGTAATATAAATCATTACGATTAATTTTACTAGTTTCAAGTAATTTATAAGTATCTAAATAATCTATATTATTATTTTTAAATTCCGATAGCATATTTATATAATTATTATTATATATATTATAGTTATACTTAGCTAAAATATCTTTATAAAAATATTCTTTTAATGGAGGTTCCATATAAATAAAATCAATTCCTAAATCCTTAATGTACGTAGCAAAAGATATAATATTCGAAGTCTCATAACCTTCTAAACCAGTATAAACATCTTCTAATTCAATGATGTTTTTTGTATTACTACTTTGATACAATTGTATTTTTTTATTATCAGAAGTTTTTAATATTGAAAATTTATGATTAACAATAGAATTAATATTAGTATAGCCTTTTACTAAATTATTATAGAATAAAATGTTATCTTTACCCTTTATATCATAATTACTATTAGTAAAATTATTGACTACATTATATATATAATAGGCAAAAAATACAAAAATAATAAGAAAAAATAATTTAACATATATAGTTGTTTTCATATCTTAACTCACCTCAAAAATTAAAATAGATAAAAGGAGTGTCTGAAGAAGCACTAATAAAATAAATAGATATTATAAACATAATAATTAAAATAAAACTTTTAAGTCCTTGATAGTATTTAAATTTATGAAATAGTTTTGTTATAGGAAAAGCTCCAATTATAGCAGTTAATAACAAATATTTATAACCAGATAAAAGTAATAAGACATTGTTATCAATAAAGTTATTATTAATGAATAAGGATTTAAAGAAGCTAAAACTTGGATCTGAAAAAGAGAAAAATATAATAGTTCCAACACATATAACTATTAATGTATATATATGTGATAAAAATCCTAATTTTTTAATAAGTGAGAAGTTCTTTTCAATTATTAAAAATACAAAATAATAAATTCCAAAGTAACAAAAATTAATTCCTAATCCATGCCATAATCCAACTAAAATCCAAACAACTAGATGTACAATAAAATTACAAATTTTAAAGGCCCATTTCTGATTAAAGATTCTTTTTAAAAATCCCATTATTTTAAAATATATTTTACTATTACATAACGGATATAATACATAATCATTAAACCAAGTTCCTAATGAGATATTCCATTTTCGCCAAAATTCAGTAATTGATTTTGCTGCATAAGGATAATCAAAATTCTTTTTGATTTTATCAAATCCAAATATTTTTAATAATCCTATAGCCATATTGGAATAGGCACTAAAATCATAATATAAATAAAGAACTAAAAATATAGCAGTTAACCAGGCATAACAGATACTGCTACTACCAGCTAAAAACATCTGTTCAGTACAATATGCCATAGAATCAGCAATAACACACTTTTTAAACAAACCAATGATAAATTGACTAATTCCTTGATTTAAATTATTAACTTTATAATGTCTTTTTTCTAATTGCTCTTTAATATCATCATATCTAACAATTGGTCCTGATATCAATTGTGGAAATAAAAAAATATATAAAGCAAATTTAAAAATACTTTCTGGTTTTTCAATTACTTTTCTATATACGTCTACAATATAAGATATTTCTTGAAAAGTATAAAAAGCTAAGCCTAATGGAGCTACAGTTGGTAATAATTTATTAGAGATACTGGAACCAACTCCTAGTACTTTAAAATATGATAAAATAAATATATTTACACCAATATCTATAAATAACAAAGTCTTTTTATACTTAGTTTTATATAAAATAATACTAATAAAATAATTAAATAAAATTGAAACACATAATAACCAAAAGTATTTTCTAGAATTACAAAAATAAAAAATTATACTAAAGATTAATAAAATAACATTCTTATACTTTGTATTTTTAATAAAAGGATTAAAATATAAAATAAGACATAATGGCAAAAAAAAGAAAAGAAAAATAGAAGAAGAAAAAAACATACAACAAGGCTCCTTTACTACTAATTATATATTCTTCGATTAAGTTTACCGTTAGAAGTTTTAGCAATACTTGTAACAATATTTATCTTTTTGGGAACTTGATATTTATATAAATGGTCTTTTAAATATACCTTAAGTTTGGAAATATCGAAATTACCCTTAACTACTATATCTAAAGATAATACTTCTTTGTAATAGCAAATACATTCTAAAACTCCTGGATATGTCAGTACTAAATCTTCAATCTCCGTTGGCGATGTTTTATAACCGTTAATATTAAAGAAATTTTTTTCACGGTCAACCAGATATAATAACCCATTTTCGATATAACCTACTTCGCCAGGATAAAAGTATTTTTGTTGTTTCTCTTTAAAATATTTAAAACCATATTCTTCATTATAAATTCTAATAACTCCTGGATGATTTTTATCTGACTTAATAATATTTCCTTCTTCATCAAGTATTTCTACCACTGTACTTTCTAATAATTTTCCCACACAGCCTTTTTTATAACCGTATTTTAAAATATCTAAATATGCTATTTGATATTCAGTAGCTCCATAAAAATTATAAAATTTGGTCTTCTTTAACATATCCGCCAAAATTTTAGCATCATTACTATTAAGAGGAGCAGTACAACTTTCGATAATTTCTATATTATTCAAGCATGAACTAAATTTCTCACCAAATAAAGTAATTAAATAATGAATCATAGTAGGATTAGTTGACAATAAAATATGTTTATATTGACTACACAAACTTAGTAAATCAATAACATTTTGACTATCGAAAATACATAATGACATGCCATAATAAAAGGCTAAAAACATTCTAGTAATTGAATAAGCACGACATAAAGGTCCCGTTGGTAAAACCATAAAATTAGCATCAATATTATAAATATCTGGGTATACCTGAACTATATGATATACCGTATCATTACTATACTCAATAACTTTTTCATATCCTGTAGATCCAGAAGATAGCAACAATAAACATGGATTATCCGTAACAGCTGTGATTTCTATTTCATCATTTGAACTATTTTCTAAATTTTCTTTAATATCTTCAATTGAAATGACTATTTTGGCATTAACCTTCTTTTTTATTTCATTTACTTTATAGGCATTACTTTTATCAATTGGTAATGCAATAGCATTTAATAAATTAATTGCAAAAAATATATAACAAAAAAATTCATCTTGAGTATTTTCAAAGATGATAATATCTCCCTTAGCAACTGTTTCTTTTTTTAAGTAATTGGCACATTTAATAATATTTTTATAGAAATCTTGATAAGAAATTACTTTCGAAGATATAATCATAGCGGTTTTATCTGGAGTATTAGTAGCAAAATACTTAATTTTTTCTAATAGCATCATATTAATTATTTCCTTCTGTTTTAGCAATGACTAATTTCTTTAGTTCACCCCAATTACTGATTTTACTTAATTCAGTAAAAGATATTGAAATATCAAATTTAGTATTAAGATTATATATCAAGTTCATATGTGCTAAACTATCCCATTCTACAATACTTCCAACAAATAAATCGTCTGTAATTTTAAAATTTGCTTCTAAAAATAATGTTTCTCTTAAAATTTTATCTAATTTTTCTTCCATAAAAATACCTCTAATTATATATCTATATTATAACATGTCACTCACATTCAATTCAATAATTTTATTGCATATTTGAACAGAAGAAAAAGCCCATAAATATAAATCAGCAACAATATATTTATAAGTATATACATCTTTTGTAATCTTTGCTATATCTAGTTTACTGAAATAATTATTTATCCCCGTTCCTAGATATTTAACATAAGCTTCCTTACATACCCAATAATATAATGCATTATATTTTAAAGGCTTTTCATTTTCGTTTATAATATTATCTATCATTCCTTTAGGAATACAACGTTGATATTCAATATCAATACCAACATCACCACTACCAATAATAAGAGCCATATAATTTTTTGAGTCTGAAAAATTAAAGTAAAAATCTTTATGCAGAGGTTTACCATATTTATTATAATAAATATCCTTTTTACAAATATCTATATCATAATATTTTCTTAAGATTACTTTTAAAAGCTCTAATTTATCGATAGGTTGAGAGCTATCAAGTTTTAAAAGAAAAACACGAGCTCTCTTCATATACATATCACCTATCCTATCTATAATTTATATTAATCTAAGAAATCATCAATAGTCATTAACCTATCATCTATCTCTTGTAAAGAGATTTGCTCTTTTTTGGATTCTTTTTGGACATTAGGAACTTCTTCTAATGAAATGTTTTTTTCACTATCTTCTTTTTTTAATAATTCACTTACTATATAAGCATCATTAAGTTCACTCTTAGATATTTGACTACCTGTGGAATAACGGTCAAAAATTGGTAATTCTGTAACTTTTAATTCCTTAATACTACCATTTTTAATCCCGATATATTTCTTATTATCTGTAATAAAAGTTTTAATTATTTTATATGGATTAGTCTTAACTTCACGAATGACTAATAATCCTCTTAAAGCACGAGAAGAGATTGGAAATTCACTCAGTCTAATTCTCTTACCAGTACCCTTATCAGTAATAATAGAGATAAATTCTTGATTTTGATAATCAAAATTATTTACTGAAACTATTTTATCGTCTTTAAGCTTCATAGATTTAACACCACTAGCTTTAACACCAACAATTGGAATATCTTCAGTTTTATAACTTAAGCCATAACCAGAATCAGTTGTTAGAAAAACATATTTTTCTTTTTCTATAAAAGCTGCGATTAAACTATCATCATCTTTTAGTTTAATACAACTAACAGGCTTAGAATAACGGGTTAATTTAAAGTCACTAATTTTAGTACGTTTAATCATTCCGTTTTGAGATGCAATAATTATATTTTGATTTGTTTCAAAAGAATATATTGGTATCGCTGAGATTATTCTTTCTCCTTGACCAATCTCAATTAAATTGGAAACATGTTTTCCCATATCTTTCCATTTAATATCAAAAATAGTATGAACTGGTATATAAAGATAATTTCCACTAGTAGTAAAGACTAACAATGTATCCATAGTAGATAATTCAAATTGACCAATAATATAGTCGTTTTCTTTTAAAGTTGGTAGTTCATCACTACTTGCTTGATAACTTCTCAAACTAGTTCTTTTAATATAACCATCATTAGTGACAGTAACAATTACATCTTCTTTTGGAATCATTACTGTATTATCAATTTTAATTTCCGTTATGTCTTCTTTAATATCAGTTATTCTAGGTGTTGGATAATTCTTCTTGATGTCTTTTAACTCTTTTTTCATGACACTTTTTAATACTTCTGGATTATCTAAAATTTTATTTAATCCATCTATAATTTTTTGTAATTTTAATTTTTCTTCTTCTAATTCAACTACATCTGTATTGGTAAGACGATATAATTGTAACATGACAATCGCTTCTGCTTGGCGTTCTGAAAAAGCAAATTCGTTAACTAAATTGACTTTGGCATCCGCTTTATTTTTACTAGCTCTAATAACTTTAATGACTTCATCTAAAATAGAAATACATTTAATTAAACCATCAACAATATGTAGTCTAGCTTTAGCGTGCTCTAAATCAAATTTGGTACGACGAGTTACAACTTCTTTTTGATGAGAAATAAAAGCGTCTAAAGCTGTACATAAACCAACTAACTTTGGTCTTTTATTGACAATTGCAACCATATTAAAATTATAACTTATTTGCATATCAGTATTTTTAAGTAAATAATTTACAACCAAATCCTTATCAGTACCCTTTTTTAAATCAATGACAATTCTAACATCAGCGGCAGATTCATCTCTTACTTCTAAAATACCATCTATCTTTTTATCAATTCTAATATCGTCCATTTTTTTGACCATTTGTGTTTTGTTAGATTCAAATGGAATTTCTGTAATAACTATCGAAGTTTTTCCTTTTTCTTCTTCAAAATTATAACGACTTCTAATAATAATACGACCACGACCTGTTTCATAAGCTTGTCTTATGCCATCAATACCTTCAACTATTCCACCAGTAGGAAAATCAGGACCTTGAACATATTTCATTAATGTATCTAATGAACAATTAGGATTATCAATTCTATGTACTGTTGCATCAATAATTTCTTCTAAGTTATGCGGTGGAATATTTGTAGCATAACCTGCTGAAATACCTTGTGCACCATAAACAAGTAAAGCTGGAAACCTGGCAGGTAAAACCGTCGGTTCTTCTGTAGTGTCATCAAAATTAGGCGAAAATTCAACTGTATTTTTATCAAGATCTCTAAGCATTTCGTTACTAATCTTCGATAATCTAGCCTCAGTATAACGATAAGCAGCGGGACTATCTCCATCAATTGAACCATTATTACCATGCATATCAATATAAGGATTTCTAGTTTTCCAAGCTTGACTCATTCGAACCATTGCATCATAAATTGAAGTATCACCATGAGGATGATAATTACCAATTACATCTCCAACGGTTTTAGCACTTTTACGATAACCTCTATCATAAGTATTCTTTTCTTTATGCATAGAATATAAAATACGTCGTTGAACAGGTTTTAACCCATCTCTAGCATCAGGAATAGCACGATCTTGAATAATATATTTAGAATAACTTCCAAATCTTTCTCCCATTATATCTTCTAAAGTATAATCAAAGATTTTTTCCATTACAGTTTGTATTTGTTGTTTTTTCGCCATCTTATCACTACTTTCTATTTATTATTAACTCGTGGTTTAGAATGTCTTTTAGCTAAAATTATTTGGGTTTTTGCAACATATAAGCCAAATTTATCTGTTAGCTCAAAATAATGTTTACGTGAATCATTATAAAATTTTTCAAAATCTTCATCCATTCTATCTTCAGCAAATAATACAATATTATCTTCTAAAAATTTTGGTTCTTTAGAAAGTGTAATTTGTTTTATATCACCACTTTTAATATCACGATATTTTCTACATTTAGCATTTGGATTATTATAATTTATTAATTGAAAACTGCCGTCAACAGGTGATACAGCATAAGTTCCATAATAAACATAGATATTACTATAATCTATACCTAAATCTTCATTATTAAGTACTTTTTCTAAAAGTTGCATATCATCTACGTTATCCAATTCATATTTTGAATATAAATCAAGCAATTTCTTTTGATATACGTAATCTTGAATCATTGGATTTGACTCATATTCCTGAACTTTTTTACTAGCTTCCGTAATCATATTTCTAACTTTTTTTAATTTATTATATCTCATTTCTATATCTTTATTTTTTGTATTATCCATATAAATAACCTCCCTAAAACTTATATTTGATAATCATCTTCTAATGTAAATTCAACGTTTTCATCAATCCACTCTTTACGAGGTGGAACATCATCTCCCATTAACACACTAACACGTTTTTCTGCTAACTGAGCATCTTCTATATTTACTCTAATTAATGTTCTAGTTCCTGGTTGCATAGTTGTTTCACATAGTTGATCTGCATTCATTTCACCAAGACCTTTATAACGTTGAATTTCACATTTTTTTCCTTTTGATTTTTCTTTCATTTCTTCTATCGAATAAGCATAATCAATTTCTTTACCACTTTGAATTTTAAATAATGGTGGTAAGGCAACAAACAATCTACCATCTTCAATTAATGGTCTCATATAACGATAAAAGAATGTTAATAGTAAACATTGAATATGTCCTCCATCTTCATCCGCATCACTCATGATAATTACTTTAGCATATTCACACTCATCAATTGAAAAGTTTGGTCCATACCCAGCACCTACAGTATAAATAATTGTATTAATTTCTTCATTTTTTAAGATATCTTCTTCTTTTGTTTTTTCAGTATTTAAAACTTTTCCACGTAAAGGTAAGATGGCTTGATATCTCCTATCTCTACCTTGTTTCGCAGAACCTCCCGCAGAATCACCTTCGACTAAAAACAATTCTTTTTTAGTTTTATCTTTACTTTGAGCTGGAGCTAGTTTTCCAGATAAACTCCTTTCTTTGCTGTTCTTCTTATTACCTTTCCGAGCTTCTTCACGAGCTTTTCGAGCCGCTTCTCGAGCAATTTTACTCTTTAATGACTTATTAATGATTTCTGTAGCAATTGTTTTATTTTCCTCTAAAAAGACTTTCATTTGTTCTGTTACAATCGTATCTACCGCAACACGAGCTTGCGGAGTACCTAATTTACCTTTAGTTTGTCCTTCAAACTGTAATAAAGCTTCTGGAATCTTTAAACTAATAACCGCTGTTAATCCTTCTCTAACATCACTACCTTCCAAAGCCTTATCTTTACCTTTAATAAAACCATTACTTTTAGCATAATCATTAAAGACTCTTGTTAAGGCTGTTTTAAAACCAATTTCATGACTACCTCCATCAATAGTCTTGACATTATTAACAAAACTAACAATATTTTCACTATATGTATCAGTATATTGCATAGAAATTTCTACTTCTATTTTATCTTTGGCACCATTTAGTGATAATACTTTATGCAATGGTGTTTTGCCTTTATTTAATTCTTCAACAAATTGTTCAATTCCTCTATCATAACAATATTTAGCATTTCTACCATCTTCTTCATCTATTACTTCAATAGTAATTCCCTTAAGTAAAAAGGCTGATTCCTGCATTCTTTCACAAATAGTAGTAAAAGAAAAATTAGTAGATGAAAAAATACTTTCATCTGGTAAAAACCTAACAATAGTTCCTGTTTTATTAGTAGTACCAATTTTTTTCAAAGGAACAGTTACATGTCCACCATTTTCAAAACGAATATAATGCTCTTCTTTATTATTTTTAATAGTTACTTCCATCCATTTTGATAAGGCATTAACAACACTGGAACCTACTCCATGTAATCCTCCTGATACTTTATAACCATCGGTTTCAAATTTACCTCCAGCATGCAAAACTGTAAAAATAACTTCAGGGGTAGATTTTCCTGATGCATGCATACCAGTAGGAATACCTCGTCCATGATCTTCTACACTTATACTTTTATCACTATGAATAGTTATTTTTATAGAATCACCAAAGCCATTAATTGCTTCATCGACTGAATTATCTACAATTTCCCAAACTAGATGATGCAGCCCTCTTTTATCAGTTGATCCAATATACATACCAGGACGTTTTCTAACTGCATCTAGTCCTTCTAATATTTTAATTGATGATTCGTCATACTTTAACGCCATGTTTTATCACTCCATTATCATTCATAAATATTATACAAAAAAAACAATCAAACTGCAAAGCATTTGACTATTTTTTACAATAATTTATCAAAGTTTTCTAAATATTTTATATTATAATTAGGCAAGAAAAATAAATTTTCTATTTTACTCTTCATTTAATTTTAAATGAGAAATACTTTTCTTATCTTTTGCTAAAAACATAAGAAGAATAAGTGGAATTGCACATACTAAGTTAGGGTAAATAAATCTTGTTTGCCAACTAGGTAAAATCATAAAAACTACTGCCAAATTAGTTAAAACTGGTAAATAGATAAGCAATAGTTTAAGTTTATTTTTATTAGTGCATAATACATAACAAAGTGAAAAAATTATCAAAAATATCGATATACCTGAACCAAAGAAAACAAGTGCCCAGGGAAAATGACAAAAATTAATTTTCATAGTCACATAATTTGCAACAAACTTATTATCTGGTGTAACAAAATAGTCCCAACTTAAATGTCTTAAATCCTTTTCATTATCTAAATTAACATGCCAAATCATATAAGTCGAATATAAATAAGAATCTAAGGTCATTTTTTTATTTTTCTTAATTATATTATAATATAGTTTTAAAAACTCTTTTATATGAGTATTTATATAAGGCGATTTAACTGTATAAAAATCGCTATCAAACTTGATACTATCATAATTATATGGATCATATCCACCACGATATACAATCTCAAGATCTTGCATTTTACTTAATTTTTTCAATTCCTCAGCACTTATATCACCATTATTATAGTAAATATAAGTTAATTGATTAAGCATAATACAACTAATCTCTGAAAAAGTAAAATTAACTTTATAAATATTACATAATTTATATATAACTGGTATAAATATAAATCTTAAACTTATTATTATGGTAAATACCAATATACTAAATTTTCTTATATTCTTAAAAATAAATATCATAGGAATTAGTACTAATATAAAGGTTCCTATTCCATTATGCCTAAAAAAGGTTAATCCAAAACATACTACTAAAAAGGCTATAAAATTGAGTTTTTTCTTAAGCCATTCCCCCTTAGTAAAATAAATATTTATCAAATACAATGTTAATAAAAATATACAATAAGAACAGGCTGTATCTTTTACTGGAATTATTGCCATATAATCAAAAGTAGGATTTAAAATAAATAAACTTAAAATAATTGTAATTATATATTTATTTAATCCATATTTTTCTAAAAACTTACAAAAGTATAATAAAATAATCAAGATTAAACTCATTTGAAATATAGAACACATAATCTTACTTTTAATAAATAAAGTTGGTAATCTATAAAATAACAATGTATGAATAACTGGATGCCAATCATTATAATTACCACTAAGTGCTTGTGTAAGTTGTTCTTTTTGATCATACATAAAACCATTAGGATAATGAACAAATAAAGCGCCAAGCATAATTATTAAAATATAAATTCCCCAATAAAAATATGTTTTTTTAGTTATTTTATTATTTTTTTTAGATAAATTAACTTTATCAATATACCCAATTAATTTAAATAATAAGTATGAAAAAATGTAGGATTTTAAGATAAAAAATATATATAAATACCATTGCCATTATACTGGTGATGTCACTAAACTTAGGTATATTCCTAATATAATAGAAATTATTAATTTTTTCTTATTTTCCATAAAAAACCTCTTTTCTATAAACTAGCTTTTATATTTTTTCTATTATTAAGTAAAAATATAAAAATTATTAATGGAAAGGCACAAATCAAATTTGAATATACAAAACGTGATTCTTTACTTGGAATCATAACTAGCATAATTAATAAATTGGAAAAAACTGGAAGATATATTAAAGTCATTTTAAGTTTATCTTTAACTTTAAAAAAACTATATAATAGAGAAAATAAAATTAAAAATAAACCACTCCCTACAGTTATAAAAATAAATGGAACTAAACAAAACCAATGTTGATATTGTAAATATATATTACTGAGAACTTTATATAGAGCATCTGTCCTATCTAAATTAGCAGAATGAATTTGTTTATAATATTCATCTAATACTTTTGCTACATTAATATCAATATGCCAAATACAATATGTATGATAAAAATATGACTTAACAGCGAGCTTTTTATTATTACTAACTAATTCATACCATAAATTTAAGAATTCTTTTTTATGAGATTCTATATACTTAGTATATTTACCATAATTTGGCATAGCATACTTTGTTGTATTATAATTATAAGGATCATAATACTCAGATAAAGTTTTTAAATCTTGCATTTTTTGCAAAGTTTTTAATTGTTTAGAAGTTATGACACCGTCATTATTATAAATATAAGAAATTTGATGAAATAATAAGGCAGTAGATTCACTAAAATTAAATGTTACTTTATCTATACCACATAATTTATATATAACTGGTATAAATATAAATCTTAAACTTATTATTATGGTAAATACCAATATACTAAATTTTCTTATATTCTTAAAAATAAATATCATAGGAATTAGTACTAATATAAAGGTTCCTATTCCATTATGCCTAAAAAAGGTTAATCCAAAACATGCTACTAAAAAGGCTATAAAATTAAGCTTTTTCTTAAGCCATTCCCCCTTAGTAAAATAAATATTTATCAAATACAATGTTAATAAAAATATACAATAAGAATAAGCTGTATCTTTAATTGGAGTAATAGTCATACTATCAAAAGTAGGATTTAAAATAAATAAACTTAAAACGATAGTTATGACTAGTTTACTAAATCCATATTTTTCTAAAAACTTACAAAAGTATAATAGTATAAAAGAAATAAATAACATATTAAATAAAGAACACATAAGTTTACTTTTAATAAATAAAGTTGGCAATCCATAGAATAAAAATACATAAATAGTGGGATGCCAATCTGAATGAATACCTGCTATGGCATCTTGATAATGTGTTAATGGATCACTACTATAGTTATTAGGATAATAAATGTATAAAGCAAGTAACATTACTATAAATATATATATAAACCACCCTACATAAGTTTTCTTAGTTATCTTACCATTATATTTAGGTATCTTAATTTTATTAAGATACTTAATTATAAAAAATAATAAAAATATAAATACAATAGTTTTGACAATAAAAAATATATAAACACTTCTATCCCAAGTCATAGAAGATGTTGCTATAGAAAGATATAATCCCAATAAAATTGAAATTAAAATTCTTCTTTTCAAAGACATATAACCACCTATTTTGCATTTATTAATCTTTTATATTTAATTTAATAGTATTAATAAATGTATCGACATTACTTTTGTCGACCATACCACTAAGACTAGTAATTTTACCACCCTTATAAAAATAAATTATAGAAGGGCATTTTAAATTATAATCATCTAGAATCATATCTTTTTTTAATTTATTGATTTCCTTATCTGAATATTTAGATAAATTTAAAACAATATAATCCAATTTCTTTTTATCTAAATAGTTTTTTATTTCTTCAGTTAATTCCTTTTTATCTTTATTATTTATAATATATATATATTTAGATTCTTTTTTTTCTATTATATTATTAATATCTCTTAGAGGTCCATTCTTACTAATATCTATATATTTATAAATACCAAAAACAGAAATTAAAACAATAACGACAATAGCTATTGGAATTATAATTGTTATTCTTTTCTTTATTTTTTCATTCTTATTTAATAAACCCATTGATTCATTCATAAACTACACCTCTTTAATCCTATTCTTCTGATAATAAAAAGTCTGAAATATCTTCAATATCTTCATCTAAAGACATTTCAATAACAATAGTTTCTTTGATTCCTATATCCTGTAAAGGAATAATATCTTTATATAGAACCTTATTTTTCTTATCTAAAAAAATTGCATTAACATTTCTACCTTTATAAATAGTTGAAGTATTATTAACAATATTCAATCTTATAATAGTTAACTTTCCTCGTTTGTATGACTTAATATTAACAATATCCAAATCTTGAAATTTCTTATCTGCAACAATTTTACCAGTTATTTTTAACTCTTTATATTGAAATTCATTACTTCTATCAATATTATTATTATAAAATAACCAAAAACCATATATAAGTACAATTATAACAATAAAAATAATTACATATTTTAAGTATTTTAATTTATTTATCATAAAACTCCACTCTCTATTCTACTTCTATATTATTGATATAACTATATCATAAAAATATTAAAAAGTAAAAGGAAAGCAATATTTTCCTTTTACTTTTTTATTAGGTTTATATAACTGTTTTTTACCATGCAATTGAATATGGTGAATTGTAAGGATAACTACTTGCACTATCATACCAGGTAAGACCTAAAACTAATGCATTATATTCTGATTTATTACCACTAGAATCTTTCCAATCACCATCAGATATTGAATAATATGCTTTACCTGGTGGAGGCAAATTATTTGGCATTATACTATAATTGAACGTATACTCAGTTCCATATCCTACAACACCGTCACACTCTACTCGTTTGTTGGTACGATTGCCATTACTACTATCTATACTTACATTAATTGTTTTTCCTCCTACAATATAAGATGGTTGTTTAGAGAAATATGCACTAAAATTAGTAGTAGTACCATAATTAGCATTATCAACAACCTTCAAAACCGTTGTATGATAGACACTTTTTTCATGTGATTTATAAATATCAATAACTCCATTAGGTGTTTGTGAAGATAAACATACATGTGGTCCATCAATATCTGTAATATTTGTTGTGAAAGTTGTATCTTTACTAATGAGTGGTGGATTCTCTTCATCATTTGGAGTATAAAGTACTCCCGTCTCACTTTTCCATTTTTTAGTAAAGCCTTCATTGGTTGTTGTAATATCTGGTAATACTACGTTACATGAAGTGACACTACCATACACATTACAAGATATAGGTTCAGGAAGTGTAGCATATTTATAGCTATTTGAAAAAGTTGCTTTAATTGGTTTTTGAGCCATTGCATATAAAGTATAATTTGAACCATCTTTAAGTTGATATTGAGAGTTTTCTGTTAAAGTACTATCAGAATATGCGGTTGTAGTATTTGTAGCATAATACTTATTACTAACACTTCCAGTTACACTTATAGAAGGTAAAGTAGTATTACAATATTTTTTATCATTACTATCTGAACTAGACCATGGATATATATCACAAGATGCTGATGTATAACTTGGTTTAGCACCTGCAACCGTTGTAGCTTCCAGACTAACTGATAGGGATTTATATATTATTGCATAATAATCTGAATATTGACCATAGGTATTACTAGAACCTTGAATTGAGGCTGCATAACTTATTGAATCTGCAGTCTCATACATATCTATATGAGAAGTTGAGTTATTAACGTGGGAATAACCTAGTGGATTCCACCCATTATCGGTAGTTGTTATCTTAGGTACTGGAACAGAGCAATTACCATTATCTATTCTACAAGATTGAATTATATCAGACTCTTTTGAATCTAATTTAGCTCCTGAAACATTGTGGAAAGTTACTTTCCATACCTTATATACTGTTAGTGGAATAGTTGTTGAAGCTGAATTATAATTTCTAGCATCTGATGGAGTAAATGATACTGTTATATCAGCTGATCCTGCTGCTTTTCCTGTCACCGTTATTTGTTTATTGGTATTTGCATTTACATCACCATTACCACTTACTGTAGCAATTGGCTGTCCTATTGATGCAATAATAGTTCCACTTACACTTGCCATTGCATTAAAGGTAGTTGATGCAGATTCATCAACTTCTAATGAAGTTTGATCAAGTTTTATTGTTGGTGTTGCTTTTTCTATTGTGAATGATTTAGTTTTTGGAGTAAAATTATAGTTACTGCATAGTCCTTGCCCTCCTTCTACATGTATACAATCTGCTGTTGCTGTATATGTTGATTCTGATGTTGTGTTTGCATCCTTTTTTGCTCCTGATACTGCAAAGCCTATTGTTTCTCCTGGTACTCCCGTTGCCGATCCAACTGATGGTGCTTGTGCAGTTCCATTATATGTAAATGTTGCAGGGTTCCCCCATGGTACTGTAATTGATTTTGGTGTTATCTTACACGTTAATGTCTTTGTTGTTTTTCCATCTTTAAATTCATGATTAGAATCTGGGGTTACTGTTATAGTATAATCTTTTGCATCTGTTCCTTTTACAATTGTTCCTGATACTGCTGCTGTTGTACTTGAATACGTTACTCCTGTTCCTGCTGTTACTAAGTTTCGAGGACTTCCTATATATTCTAAACCTGATATACAAGATCCTTCTTTTGCTTCTGCTTTTTTTATTTTTAAAGTGTTAGTTAATGGTGTTGGATTATAATTAGAACATAATTCTCGTCCTCCTGTTACTTTACTACATGTTGCTGTTACTTTATGATCTCCTGCTGCTGATGCTCCTCCTGTTACTGTAAATGCTATTGTTTCACCTGATATATCTGTTGTTGCTGTTGCTGTTGGTGTCTTTGTTTGTCCATCATATGTTGTTTCTAACCCTGACCATGTTACTGTGATTGGTTTTGGTGTTATCTTACACGTTAATGTCTTTGTTGTTTTTCCATCTTTAAATTCATGATTAGAATCTGGGGTTACTGTTATAGTATAATCTTTTGCATCTGTTCCTTTTACAATTGTTCCTGATACTGCTGCTGTTGTACTTGAATACGTTACTCCTGTTCCTGCTGTTACTAAGTTTCGAGGACTTCCTATATATTCTAAACCTGATATACAAGATCCTTCTTTTGCTTCTGCTTTTTTTATTTTTAAAGTGTTAGTTAATGGTGTTGGATTATAATTAGAACATAATTCTCGTCCTCCTGTTACTTTACTACATGTTGCTGTTACTTTATGATCTCCTGCTGCTGATGCTCCTCCTGTTACTGTAAATGCTATTGTTTCACCTGATATATCTGTTGTTGCTGTTGCTGTTGGTGTCTTTGTTTGTCCATCATATGTTGTTTCTAACCCTGACCATGTTACTGTGATATCTTTCTTTGCTATTGAACATGTTAATGTTTTGTTCGCAGCATTATCTGAAAATTTATGGTTTCCATCTGGAGTTACTGTTATAGTATAATCTTTTGCATCAGTTCCTTTTTCTACTGAATAGGTTACTCCTACTACTTTATTTAGTAAATCTTGACTTCCTCCATTATATATTAATCCTGATTTACAACTTCCTGTTGCAACATTTACTTTATTAATTGTTAAGTTACCTTGAACATATTTAATATTATAATTGCTTGTTACATCTGTTGAGCCTGCTACTATC
>CANRKG010000013.1 GCA_947631155.1 uncultured Bacilli bacterium | reverse complement strand
CCAAATGGTAGCTGCCAGTGTCAAGCCTTACAGGCTTTAGAGAAAAACCACCCTTTTTAAGGGTGGATTTTTACTTTGTTATAAAATATTTTGACATAAAGGTTATTTTGTTTTATAATATAACCATTTTATAAAAAAGGAGCTTTTTTAGTATGAGTAGAATAAAAGGTTTTAATATAAAAAACTTTAATAAGTTTATTGAATTATTATATAAAAATCCGGATATTTGTCATAGTGATCTGGCAAAATTATTAAATTATTCAAATTCAAATCTTACTAGTCATATCAAAAGATATAGTGAAACAGAGTCATCTTTATTTGTAAAGGCTTCAGAAAGTAAATATTGTTATTATTCCTTAACAGAAGACGGTGTGAAATATTATTTAGAAAGTGTTGAACCTGCTCATAAAGTAGAACAAGAAATTCAAAAATCACTAATCTCTTATATACTGTGTCAAGCCGAAGAAAATCAAAATCCATATACAGTAATTTTAAAACAAACTGATATTTCTACTATTGCCTCTACATTTACAATTAATGAATTCTTATTGCTTTCTATGGTTTTAGAAATTCTTCCAGAGAATTTTTGTTGTACGAATATTATGCAGAATCCGCAACTTTTAAATGAAACTAAGTTATATTGTGAAAAAGTATATAGTAAGTTTGAAGAACTAATTGTTTCACAAGTAAAAAAAGAAAAAGCTACATTACTAAAAAGTAAGGCGTTTACTCCAAAAAGAAACAATAATGTATCAGACCAAAATAATTAACTTTAAAATGATTTATTATAAAATAATGTTTATAGTACAAATTTAATTATTTCAAACGGTATTACAAGGTGGTCTGATTGTAATGGAATATCAAAAAATTTAAGAGTCTAATATAAAATGAAAAATATAAAGTAAAGAAAATTAAAAAGTAGAATATGTTTAATAAAAGATCTTCTTATAATGAAAAAGATCTTTTTTTATTTTTGTTGACTAAATAGTAAAATAAAAGTATACTTAATTTATAAAATATGTGCGGAGGTAACAATTTATGGAACGAAAAGTAGTGTTATTTTTTCAAAAGTGGAAAACAGATCTTATTAGGAAGCCTCTTGTTGTATATGGACCTAAGCAAATAGGAAAGACTTTTACAGTGTTAGAGTTTGGTAAAAAAGAATATAAAAATGTAGTATATTTTAACAGTAGTAATAATCACAAATTAATAGAAATATTTAAAAAGGATAAAGCAATTGATAAATTGATAGTTAATTTATCATTACTATCAGGTGAAACGATATTAGAAAATGATACACTTTTAGTTTTTGATAATGTTGATGATATAGAAATAATAAAAGGTTTAAAATTATTTGGAAGTAGTAATAGTCCGTATCATATTATTGCGATTACTTCTAGAAGACAAAACCTTAATGAATTTAAGGGTGTTGAATTACAATTTAAAGGTATGACAGGAATGGATTTTGAAGAATTTCTTTGGGCTCGAGATGAAAAACAATTATCTAATTTAATTAGGGAATCTTTTGAAAAAAAGAAAACATGTCCGTTTCATAAAGTAGCTTTAGATTTATTTTATGAATATTTATTTACTGGGGGATTACCAGAAGTTGTTAATGCTTTTATCAATGGCTATAGTGATGAACAAATTGT
Organism: uncultured Bacilli bacterium; assembly: GCA_947631155.1. Classification (GTDB taxonomy): domain Bacteria; phylum Bacillota_I; class Bacilli_A; order RF39; family UBA660; genus UMGS995. The sequence goes on along the minus strand of CANRKG010000013.1, from coordinate 39,102 downwards.
AGCGATTAAAGAAAAAGTAATTGATTCTTATATAAAAGAAATTGCTTTAAATCCTGTATTAATAGATATATCTAGAGGAATAGAAGTGTTAAAGAGCATTCCATCACAATTACAAAAAGAAAATAAGAAGTTTCAATATGGATTAATGGGATATGGAAAAAGGGCTAAGGAATATGATACAACTATTCAATATTTAGTAAATAATCAGTTGGTTTGTCGAAGCTATAAAATTAGACAAATTAGATCACCTTTAAGTAGTTGTAGAGAAACAGATAGCTTTAAACTATATTTAGTTGATGAAGGTATTTTGTTTTCAATGTTACATTTAAATAGGAAGAATTTTTTATCTAGTGATGATATTAAAGAAACCTTATTTGAAAATCATATAGCTAAAACTTTAATGGAAGCTAATTATTCTTTATATTATTATCAATCTGGAGGAAAAGCTGAAGTTAACTTTGTAGTTCAAAATAGGAAAGGTGAGGTAATACCTATCGAAATTACTATTAGAGCTATGTCAAAAGCAAAATCATTATCTGTTTTAATGAAAAGATATACTGTTAATAATGCATATAGAGTTACTGAAAATAATTTTTCTACTAAAAAAGGAGTAAGATATATACCTATATATGCAGTATTTTGTTTAAATGATAATTTGATTTAAAAATGTAAAATTATTTTCATGTGTTCGATTGCTTATACCAAAAATATGTTCTATAATTTATATAGGGTGGTATCATGAATAAGAGAATAATTTTTCATGTTGATGTAAATAATGCCTTTTTATCTTGGAGTGCAATTTTATTATTGAAACAGGGTTATTCAACTGATATACGAACAATTCCAGCTATAATAGGCGGAGACGAAAGTAAAAGACATGGTATCGTATTAGCTAAAAGTCCAATTGCTAAAAAAATGGGTATTAAAACTGCTGATACGATTTATTCAGCTAAGAAGAAATGTCCTGGTATTAAAATTTTTCCACCAAATCATCAATGGTATGCTGCTCAGTCAAGAAAGTTTCATCAGTATCTAAAACAATATAGCCCAGTAGTAGAAAAATATTCTATTGATGAAGCTTTTATTGATTTGACAGGTACTAAATATATTTATGATGACTATATAAAATTGGCCTATAAGATTAAAGATGATATCAAAAATAAATTTGGATTTACAGTTAATGTTGGGGTTGCCCATAATATGCTTTGTGCAAAAATGGCAAGTGATTTTGAAAAACCAGATAAAGTACACACTTTATTTGAAGATGAAGTGAAAACTAAAATGTGGCCTCTACCAATTGAAGATTTATTTATGGTAGGAAGATCTAGTTCAAAAATACTTAGAAGTATAGGAATTAATACTATAGGTGATCTTGCTAATAGTAATATTGGTATATTAAAAAAATATTTCAAAAATCAGGCACAGTTTCTTTTGGATTCAGCTAATGGTATTGACTATACTAAAGTAGAAAAGCACGATTCTAAATCAGAAAGTATTAGTACAACTGAAACTTTAGTTAAAGATATATCTGATAAAGAAGATTTAAAAGATATTTTATTTAAACAAACTGATGCCGTAGCAAGACAATTAAGAGCCAAGAATAAATATTGTCATGTAGTAGCTATAATATATAAAAATAGTTCTTTTGAAAGTTATTCAAAACAAGTAAAATTGGACAATCCAACGAATGATACAAATACCATATATAAAACGGTTTTACATTTACTTGATATTAGTTTTAAAGGAGAACCAATAAGATTAATTGGGGTAAGACTTGCTAATTTATCTAGTGCTGTGGTAGAACAAATATCGTTATTTAATCAAGAAGTAAAAGAAACCAATACTTCGTCTGATTTTCAAAAAATAGTTGACTCACTCAATAATAAGTTTGGTAATAATACTGTTATTCCCGCATCTATGAAAAAAACAAATCATTAATTTCGATTTGTTTTTTGTTTAATAAAATGACTATGAATAAGTATAGTTATCATCTTCTTTGGTAAATACATATTTTTCCCCGTGACCTGTTACAATAAATTTATCTTGTTCAAATTTGATAGCATAATCTCTAATTTTATTATCTTTGAATATAATTATTTTATGAATAAAGGGGATATTATAATAAAATCCATATGAATTAATTGAAGTTTCTGTATCATCCGAATGATAATCAAAGTAAACATTACCATTAGAAAATACATCATTGGTATAAAAACACGTCTCACGACTACAATCAGAATGGATAATATAATCATCTTCAGAAAAGTGGAAAGAGGTAGTATAAGAAACTAAGACAAAAATCATCAATGAAGCTATATATACGAAGACTTTTTTATTTTTAAATAGTAGTAACATGTTTACTAACAAGATAATAATATAATAAATGTAAACTGAATCAGTTAAACATTCAAAAACAAATGCTTCATAGCCATATCCAAAATTAGCGGTTGCAAATAATTTAGTATCTACAATAATTAAATAATAAAATATAAAAAACATAATAGGTAAAAATAACAAGTAAATAAGACAATTTCTTTTCTTCAGTCTTTTTAGTAAATAATTTAATATAGCTAAAACGCCTACAAATAAGAAAATGAATAAAATAACAGTACCTAAGGCGGCCAAAGATCCAAAATAATGTAATAATTTATTTAAATTTTCAAATAAACCATCTTCATAATAGTAAAAATGTTTAAATATATCGAAAAGAATGAAAATAAGAAAAGAAAATATATTGAACATCAAGATAAATTTCATTCTGGTTTTACTTGGCTTTTTAGATGATATATTACAATTCAAAATCAAATCATTAATAAAGAAAGAAATAATTGGTAAAAAACTAAGGTTTCTAATATTTATTTTTAAAATAAGAATAAGGATTATATCTATTATAGTAGTGATGACTGAGCTATAAAAAAGCATTTTATAGAATTTCAATTCATCATACTTTTTTTGTTTAATTATTACCTGGTAATAAGGAAAAAGTAGATAGGAAAGTAAACCTATAATAAATATGATTATAAATTTTAACATATAACGACTCCTTTACATATATCTATTATTATTTATTATGATTATATCAATAAAATAAAAAAATTCAAATGGCAAGAAGTGAATAATCTAAAAAAAGATTCGCATATAATTAAAAAAGTGCAAAAAAACACTTGCAAAACAAAGAAAAAGTATGTTATACTGTTATCTGTGTGACTGCTTAGATATGCAAGGTTGCTGATACACCAGGTTAAGTTGTTAATTTGGATATTGGGTTATTTGCATGGAGCAAGTCTATACTAGATATAGGCGAAGGGAGGATTAATATGTCAACAGAAAAAGTTCGCATTAAATTAAAAGCATATGATCATAGAATTTTAGATAATGCTACTACAAAAATTGTTGAAACTATTAAAAGATTAGGTGGACAAATTTCAGGTCCGGTACCACTACCTACTGAAATAGAAAAGTTTACAATATTAAGAGCTGTTCATAAAGATAAAGATTCACGTGAACAATTTGAAATGCGTACTCATAAAAGACTTATTGATATCAAAAATCCAAGTAAGGAGATCATTGATGCGTTAGCTCATTTAGATTTGCCAAGTGGAGTAGATATTGAAATAAAAACAAAATAATAGGAGGAAATAAAAATGAAAGGAATCTTAGGTAAAAAAGTTGGGATGACTCAAGTATTTACTAAAGAAGGTAAATTAATTCCCGTTACTGTTATTGAAGTAGAACCTAATGTGGTTACTCAAATCAAGACAGTAGAAAAAGATGGCTATGATGCAATTCAACTTGCTACAGAAACAATTAAAGAAAAAGCAAGCAATAAACCATCAATTGGTCATACAAAAAAAGCAAACACTGAACCTAAGCGCTTCTTAAGAGAAATTAGAGGAGTTAACACAAATGATTATACTTTAGGACAAATCATTGGTGTAGATATTTTCAGTGAAGGAGAAATGGTTGATGTTAGTGGAATCAGTAAAGGTAAAGGATTCCAAGGTGTTATTAAACGTCATAATCAATCTCGTGGTCCAATGGGACATGGCTCTCAATATCATAGAGGTGTTGGTTCCCTTGGTACAATGTTACCAATGCATGTTCTTAAAGGTAAGAAAATGCCAGGACATATGGGTAATGTTAAAACAACAATTCAAAATCTTGAAATTGTATCAGTAGATACAGAAAATAGTGTAATCCTTGTAAAAGGAAATGTTCCAGGTCCAAAAAAATCATTAGTTATTATTCGTACAGCAGTTAAAAATCCTGATGTAGTGAATACACCAGCTGATTTGATAAGTTATGTTGAAGCAGTGGAAACACCTAATCAAGAAGTAACAGAATCAGTTCAAGAAGAAGTAGTAGAAAACACAAAATAGTATCATCACAGTACATAGAATAAATTTTGATAATTTGTGATGAAAGGAGGAAGAGATATGAAAAAAGCAGATATTTTCAATCTTAAGGGTGAAAAAATTAATGATATTAAATTAAATGAAAATATATTTGGAATTGATCCAAATGATAAAGTTTTACACGATGCTATCATCTTAGGATATGCATCACTTAGACAGGGAACACATTCAACTAAAACTCGTTCAGAAGTTAGAGGTGGCGGAAGAAAACCGTGGAGACAAAAAGGAACAGGTCATGCTCGTCAAGGCTCTATTAGAGCAGTACAATGGGTAGGTGGAGGAAGATATGGTACTCCAGTTCCACGTGATTACAGTAAAAAAATGAATCGTAAAGAAAGACAAATTGCAATTCGTTCTGCTTACAGTTATAAAGCTAAAGAGAATGCAATTATGGTTTTAGAAGATTTGGTTTTAAAAACACCAAAAACAAAAGATTTTATTACAATTTTAGATTCATTAAAACTTACTGACAAGAAAGTATTATTGGTAGTAAAAGAATTAGATGAAAATGTAATTTTAGCTACTAGAAACTTAAATAATATTTTATTAGTAAAACCAGAAGAAATTAGTGTATTAGATTTAATTGGAGCAGATTACTTAGTAGCAACTAAAGATGCACTAAAGAAAATTGAGGAGGTGCTAGCATAATGAAAGATACAAAATATTTAGATATTATTAAAGCACCAGTTATTACTGAAAAAAGCCAAATGGCTAAAGAAAATGGACAATATACTTTTAAAGTAGATCCAACAGCAAATAAAACTGAAATTAAAAGTGCTATTGAAAAGATCTTTAAAGTTAAGGTTACTTCAATCAAGACTTTAAATGAAAAACCTAAAAAAAGAAGAGTTGGTCGTTATACAGGTTTAACTAATAGATCAAAAAAAGCTATTGTTACACTTGCAGAGGGTCAAACAATAGATCTTGGGTAGAGGAGGAAATAAATTATGGCAATAAGAAATTATAAACCTACTACACCAGGACGTAGAAAAATGAGTACCTTAGTTAATGAAACAATAACTAAGAAAACTCCTGAAAAAAGTCTAACTGTTATTATTAAGAAAAACGGTGGACGCAATAATCAAGGTAAGATAACAGTACGTCATCAAGGTGGAGGCGCAAAGAGAAAATATCGTATCATTGATTTTAAGAGAAATAAATTAAACGTGCCTGGAGTTGTAGCAAGTATTGAATATGATCCAAACAGAACTGCTAATATCGCTTTAATTAATTATAATGATGGAGAAAAAAGATATATTATAGCTCCTAAAGATTTAAAAGTTGGTATGGAAGTTATGGCTGGAGAAAATGCAGATATTAAAATCGGTAATGCATTACCAATTATGATGATTCCAGTAGGAACTACAATTCATAATATAGAACTTCGTCCTGGAAAAGGTGGAGAATTAGCAAGAAGTGCAGGAGCTTCTGCACAAATCCTTGGACGTGAAGGAAAATATGTAATGATTCGTTTAGCAAGTGGAGAACAAAGACAAATTCTTGGAACTTGTATGGCAACAGTTGGTGAAGTTGGTAACGAAGATTCTTCTCTTGTAAAAATAGGAAAAGCAGGTCGTAATCGTCATAAAGGAATTAGACCTACAGTACGTGGTTCTGTAATGAACCCTAATGACCATCCACACGGTGGTGGTGAAGGACGTGCACCAATCGGACGTAAGGCACCAGTTACACCTTGGGGTAAACCTGCACTTGGATATAAGACACGTAAGAAAAAACAATCTGATAAATTTATCGTACGTCGTCGTAATGGTAAATAGGAAAGGATGATAAAAAATGGCTAGAAGTACAAAAAAAGGACCTTATGTATTTGAAAGATTATTAAACAAGGTTAAGGAACTAAATAAGTCTGGAAAAAAAGAAGTTATAAAAACTTGGTCACGTCGTTCTACTATTTTTCCTGATTTTATAGGACACACATTTGCAGTTCACAATGGTAAAGAATTTATTCCAGTTTATGTTACAGAAGATATGGTTGGACATAAGCTTGGCGAATTTGCTTTAACTCGTAAATTTGGTGGACATGGTTCAGATAAAAAGAAATAAAAAAATGACTAGGAGGAAAGTATATGGAAGCAAGAGCAATTGCTAAATCACTTAGAGTATCACCAATTAGAGCTCGCTTAATTGCAGATTTAATTCGTGGTAAAAAAGTGGATGATGCATTGACCATATTAAGTAATGTAAATAATAAGTCAGCTAGACTTACAAAAAAAGTCTTAGATTCTGCTATTGCTAACGCTGTCAATAATGAAGGAGCAGACGTTGCAACCCTTTATATTAAAGAAGCAAGAGTAGATGCTGGTCCAGTTATGAAACGTCACATGTTTGATTCACGTTCTCATATTGGACATAACAATCATAGAACTAGTCACATAGTGATAACTGTGGCTACAAAATAATTAAGGAGGTTACAATATGGGACAAAAAGTTAATCCTAACGGACTAAGACTTGGCATCAATAAAGATTGGGAAGCTAGATGGTATTCTAATAAAAAAGATTTTTCAAAATATTTAGATAAAGATATTAAAATTCGTGAATATTTAGAAAAAAATATGAAGAATGCATCAATCGCTAAAGTTGAAATTGAAAGAAATGCCAAGAGATGTGAAGTAGTAATTCATACTTCTAAACCAGGTGTTATGATTGGCCGTGGTGGAGAAGAAATAGAAAAATTAAAGAAGAAATTATCAAAAATTGCTGATGAAAATGTACAAATTTCAATTGTTGATATTAAAAAAGCAGATATAAATGCTCAATTAGTTGCTGATTCTATTGCTAATCAAATTAGTAACAGAGCTTCATTCCGTATGGCTCAAAAACGTGCCATTAGAAATGCAATGAAGGCAGGAGCTAAAGGTATTAAAACATCAGTTTCTGGTAGACTTGGTGGAGCTGATATGGCTCGTAGTGAAGGATATACAGAAGGAACGATTCCTTTACATACTTTAAGAGCAGATGTTGATTATGCACATAGTGAAGCTGATACAACATTTGGAAAAATCGGTGTAAAGGTTTGGATTTATAAAGGAGAAATCCTTAATTCAAAAAAGACTAAGGGAGGTAATTAATATGTTAATACCGTCAAGAACAAAATATCGTCGTGTTCATAGATTACCTTACGAAGGAAAGTCAAAAGGAAACACAAGATTAAGTTTCGGAGAATATGGGTTACAAGCTAAAACAGGAGCTTGGATTACAGCTAATCAAATAGAAGCTGCTCGTGTTGCTATGACTCGTTACATGAAACGTGGTGGTAAAGTATGGATAAATATATTTCCACATATGCCGCTAACTAAAAAACCAATTGGTACTCGTCAAGGTAAAGGTAAAGGTAATGTTGAAGGATGGGTAGCAGTAGTTAAGGAAGGTAAAATCATGTTTGAAATTGCCGGAGTTAGCGAAGAAGTTGCTCGCGAGGCCTTAAGACTTGCATCTCACAAGTTACCAGTTGCCACAAAATTTGTAAGAAAAGAAGATGGTGGTGAAAAAAATGAAGGTTAATGAAATAAGAGAATTATCTACAGAAGATATCCAAAACAAATTAGTAGAAATTAAAGAAGAATTATTTAATTTACGTTTTCAACAAGCTACAGGTAATCTTGAAAAACCTTCAAGAATAAGAGAATTAAGACACACCGTTGCTAGATTAAAAACTGTTCTAAAAGAACGTGAAGCAAATAATTAGGAGGGAATAAGATGGAAAAAGCGATTAAAAAGGAATTTGTTGGTAAAGTTGTTAGTGCTACTAATAACAAAACAATAAGCGTTTTAGTTGAAACTTATATAACTCATCCTTTATATCATAAAAGAGTTAAAAGCTCTAAAAAATATTGTGTTCATGATGAAACAAATAAAGCAAAAGTTGGAGACATTGTTAGAATTGTTTCTACTAGACCAATGTCAAAAACAAAACATTTCTATTTAAAAGAAATAGTAAAAGAAGCAGTAATTATTTAATTGCTTAGGTGAGGAGGAATAATTTATGTTACAACAAGAAAGTCGTATGAAAGTTGCAGACAACTCTGGTGCTCGTGAACTATTAGTAATTCGTGTCCTAGGAGGAAGTCATGTTAAAACTGGAAATATTGGTGATGTTGTAGTTGGTACAGTAAAAAATGCAATACCAAATTCAAACATGAAAAAAGGTAAAGTTGTAAAAGCAGTTATCGTTCGTAGCCGCCAAGGTGTTCGTCGTGAAGATGGAAGTTATATTAAGTTCGATGACAATGCTTGTGTCATTATTAAAGATGACAAGAGTCCAGTAGGAACTCGTATTTTTGGACCAGTCGCAAGGGAACTTCGTGATAAAGATTATATGAAAATAGTATCTTTAGCAACAGAAGTGCTATAAAAGGAGGATATTATGTACTTAAAAGTAGGAGATAAAGTTGTAGTAACCGCTGGTTCTGATAAGGGAAAAGAAGGTAAAATAATCAAAGTGCTAAAAGCAGAAAACAGAGTTGTTGTTGAAGGTGTTAATATTGCTAAGAAACATGTTAAACCAAATGGACAACAATCTGGAGGCATTGTTGAAGTTGAAAGAAAAATAGATGCTTCTAATGTCATGATTATTGATCCTAAGACAAAGAAAAGAACTAGAATAGGACACACAACTGACAAAAATGGTAAAAAAGTAAGAATAACAAAAAAATCAAATGAAAAACTTGATTAATTGAAAGGAGGGTAACTTATGAACCGCCTAAAAGAAAAATACTTAAATGAAGTAATTCCAAGTTTAATGAGTAAACATAATTATAAGTCAATAATGCAGGCTCCCAAATTAGAAAAAATAGTTATTAACATGGGAGTAGGAGATGCAACAACAAATTCTAAATTGTTGGATGCAGCTGTTGCAGATTTAACTAAAATATCAGGACAAAAACCTGTGATCACAAAAGCTAAGAAATCTATTGCAGGATTTAAAGTTAGAGAAGGACAACCAATCGGATGTAAAGTTACATTACGTGGAGATAACATGTACAATTTCATGGATAAATTAATTTCAATATCATTACCTCAAGTACGTGATTTTAGAGGAGTTTCTCCTAAAGCCTTTGATGGAAGAGGTAACTATACAATGGGAATTAAGGAACAATTAATTTTCTCAGAAATTAATTATGATGAAATAGTAAAAGTTCGTGGTATGGATATCGTATTCGTAACAACAGCAAAATCAAACGAAGAAGCATTTGACTTATTAAATGGATTAGGAATTCCTTTTAGAAAGTAATTGGAGGGTAAAAATGGCAAAAAAAAGTATGAAAGTAAAGGCTAGTAGACCACAAAAGTTTAAAGTACGTGAATATACTAGATGTTCTCGTTGTGGAAGACCACATGCAGTTATGAGTAAATTCGGTGTATGTCGTATTTGCTTTCGTGAATTAGCTTATAAAGGACAAATACCAGGTGTTAAAAAATCAAGCTGGTAATTGGAAAGGAGGAAATAAAATATGGCAGTAGTAACAGATACAATAGCAGATATGTTAACACGTATTCGTAATGCTAATCAAATGCGTTATGAAGAAGTGAAAGTTCCTGCTTCTAATGTAAAAGGTGAAATCGCTAGAATTTTAAAAGAAGAAGGATTTATTAAAGATTATAAATTAGAAAAAGATAATGTTCAAGGAACTCTACTTTTAACATTAAAATATACTGAAAAGAAAGAAAGAGTTATCACTGGACTTAAGAGAATTTCCAAACCAGGACTTCGTGTGTATGTTAAAAATGATGAAATTCCTAAAGTTTTAAATGGATTAGGAATTGCAATTATTTCTACATCTAAAGGAATTATGACAGATAAGGAAGCTCGCAAACAAAATATAGGTGGGGAAGTTCTAGCTTATATTTGGTAAAATAAAAAATATAAGGAGGTGTCAGAATGAGTCGTATTGGAAAAAGAATCATTGCAGTACCTGAAGGAGTTACAGTAACAGAAGAAAATGGTGAAGTTATCGTAAAGGGTCCTAAAGGTGAATTAAGACAAGTAATGTTAAAAGATATTACAATGAAACAAGAAAATAACGAAATTACATTAGAACGTAAAAATGAAATGGCTAAAGCAATGCATGGTACTATGAATGCATTAATAAGTAACATGATTACGGGAGTAACTAAAGGTTATGAAAAGGCTTTAGAAATCGTTGGTGTTGGTTATCGTTTTAATGTTCAAGGTAAGAAATTAGTAATTAATGCTGGTTATTCTCATCCAGTAGAAATGGAAATTCCAGAGGGGATTACAGTAGAAGCAAATGGAAATACTGAAATAACTGTTAAAGGAATTGATAAAGTATTAGTTGGTGAATTTGCTGCTAATATAAGAAAAGTAAGAAAACCTGAACCATATAAAGGTAAAGGAATTCGTTATAAAGATGAACATATTCGTCGTAAAGAAGGAAAGAAAGCTGCATAAGTAAGTAGAAGGGAGAAATAAGGATGATAAAAAAGGAATCTCGTAATAGTATGCGTGTTGTACGTCATGCAAGAATTCGTTCTAAAATTAGCGGTACAGCAGAAATACCAAGATTATGTATTTTTCGTTCAAATACAGGAATCTATGCACAAATTATAGATGACGAAGCTAAAACTACTCTTTGTTCTGCTTCAACACTTGATAAAGATTTAAAAATAAAAAACGGAAGTAATATTGAGGCAGCTAAAGTTGTTGGAGAAGCAATAGCTAAAAAAGCTTCAAAAGCAAAAATTACAAAAGTAGTATTTGATAGAGGTGGATACCTTTATCATGGTCGTGTAAAAGCATTAGCAGATGCTGCACGTGAAAATGGATTAGAATTCTAATAGGAGGGTATTATGCAAAAAAGGACACAAGAAGGTAAAGACAAGACTTTAGAAGAATTAGTAATTGAGATTAAAAGCGTTGTTAAAGTAACAAAAGGTGGTCGTCAAAGAAGATTTTCTGCTATAGTTGTTGTCGGTGACCGTAAAGGTCGTGTTGGATTAGGTATTGGTAAAGCTAATGAAGTACCTGATGCAATTAAAAAAGCTATTCAAGATGCTAATAAGAATTTAATAAAAATACCTCTAATTGATGGAAGAACAGTTGCACATGAAGCAATTGGAACTAGTGGAGCTGCTAGAGTAATTATTAAACCTGCAGCAGCTGGTACTGGAGTAATTGCTGGAGGATCTGTTCGTGCTGTTCTTGAATTAGCAGGTGTTCGTGATATTGTTTCAAAGTCCCTTGGAGCAAGAACAAAATTAAATATGGCTAGAGCTGCGTTAAATGCGCTTACATCTATTAAAACACCTGAAGAAGTTGCAAGATTACGTGGTAAGTCAGTAGAGGAGATTTTAGGATAATGAAGTTACATGAATTAAGTAAAAATGTTGGAGCTACACATAAAAGAAAACGTGTTGGCTGTGGTTCAGGTAGTGGATTAGGTAAAACTTGTGGACGTGGACAAAAGGGACAAAAATCACGTAGTGGAGCAAGTATAAATCCAGTATTTGAAGGTGGACAATTACCATTATATAGAAGATTACCAAAAAGAGGATTTTCAAATGCTTTATTTAAAAAAGAATATGCTGTTATTAATTTAAGTGATTTGAACATATTCGATAATGGTACTGTTGTTACACCAGCATTATTAAAAGAAAAAGGAATAATCAAAAAACAATTAAGTGGGATTAAAGTACTAGGCAATGGAAAACTTGAAAAGAAGTTAACAATTCAAGCTAATAAGTTTTCTAATAGTGCATTAGAAAAGATCAAAGAGTCAGGAAGTAAAGCTGAGGTGATCTAATATGTTTAAAACCATGAAGCAATTATTTACACCAACCAATAAAGATTTAAGACATAGAATTTATTTTACAATTGGGGCACTACTAATTTTTATCTTAGGTATCTCAATTCGAGTACCAGGTACAGATGATTTATCAAGTAATTTAGGGTTCCTTGAGCTTTTAAATACTATGGGTGGTGGAGCACTAAAGAATTTTTCAATATTTGCTTTAGGTGTGATGCCATATATCACGGCATCAATCATTATGCAATTGTTGCAAATGGATATAATTCCATATTTTACTGATTTAAGTAAAGAAGGTCCAACAGGACGTCAAAAATTAAATCAAATTACTAGATATATTGGTATTGCTTTTGCTTTTATTGAAGGTTATGCATTTGCATTCTCATTTATTGGTAAAAGTGGTAGCCCAATAGAATATCTATATATAGCTACAGTTTTAACAGCAGGTACAGCATTCTTGTTATGGTTAGGTGACCAAATAACTCAAAAAGGAGTTGGAAATGGTATCAGTTTAATTATTATGGCTGGTATCATAGCAACATTACCTCAAATGTTTGTTACAGCCTTTCAAAGTTTAGTTGTATTTGATACTGTACAAGTAACAACACTTGGTATTGCAAAATTTATTTTATTCGTAATAGTATATTTTGCAATTATCATTGGAATGATTTTTGTTCAAGAATCTGAGCGAAGAATACCAATTCAATATGCTAATAAATCTACTAGTGCATATGGAAAAGCAGGGCAATCTTTTATGCCAATAAAAATAAATACAGCGGGTGTTATTCCAGTAATTTTTGCATCTAGTTTGATTTCTGTTCCAGGTATTATAGCTAGAATAGTTAATAATGAAACATTTTCGATGGTTGTTTCTAAGTATTTAACTTATAATACACCAGTTGGTTTTATTATCTATGTATTGTTAATATTCTTATTTGCATATTTCTATACATTTATTCAATTAAAACCAGAAGAATTTTCAAAAAATCTTCAGGATAATGGTGGATATATACCAGGGATAAGACCAGGGGATGAAACAAAAAGATATGTAAGTAAAGTATTATCTAGATTAACTGTTTTAGGTGCCCTATTCTTAGTAATTATAGCAGGAATTCCAATTATATTCTCTAATTTTACAAGTTTACCTACTACAGTATCTATAGGTGGTACCGGATTATTAATCGTAGTCGGAGTTGCACTTGAAACTTATAAACAACTGGAAGGAAGTTTACTTGCTAGAGGCTATAGGAGGAGTTATAGAAGAAAATGAAAAACATAATGTTTATTGCTCCACCAGCAGCAGGGAAAGGAACACAAGCTGATTTAATCGTAGAAAAATATAATATTCCTCACATATCTACTGGTGATATTCTTAGAGATATTGCTAAAGAAGATAGTGAAATAGGAAATTATGTTTCTGAAGTATTGTCAAATGGTGGTTTAGTTAAAGATGATATTACTAATCAATTAGTAGAGCAACGTTTGAAAAAACCAGATTGTAAAAATGGCTATATTATTGATGGCTTTCCTAGAAATATTGAACAAGCCAAAATATATGATTCGATTTTAAATCGACTTGGATATGATGTTGGTTATGTATTTTTAATTAACATTAATGAAAAGGATTTAGAAAAAAGAATCACAGGACGCAGAATTTGTGAAAATTGTAAAGCTATTTATAATATCAATAGTGAAAATAATGTTCCAAAGATAGATTCTACATGTGATATTTGTGGAGGTAGACTTTATCAAAGAAAAGATGATAATATTGAAGCTTTCCAAACTAGATATAAATTGTATTTAGAAAAAACAGAACCTATTATTGAACATTATAGAAAACAAGGTGTATTGTATGAAATAGATGGTAATCATACAGTAGAAGAAGTATTTAAACAAATCGATAGTATTATCAGTGGAGATGGTCGTAATTGATTACTTTGAAAAGTCCAAGAGAAGTGGATTTAATGCAGATTGCTGGTAATATTGTTTATAAAACACACCAATACTTAAAACCTTATATTAAAGCGGGAATAACTACACAAGAAATTGATGATTTGGCCGATAAGTATATTAGAAGTCAAGATGCTATTCCATCTTGTAAAAATTATCAAGGATATCCGGCAGCTATATGTATCTCAGTAAACGATGAAGTTGTACATGGCATTGCTGGTCCTAGAAAATTAAAAAATGGTGATATAGTTACTCTTGATATATGTGCTTGTTATAAAGGTTATCATGGTGATTCGGCTTGGAGTTATCCAGTTGGACAAATTGATGAAGAAAAATCACATTTAATGAAATATACGGAAGAAGCTTTATACGTAGGGCTTAATCAGGTTAAACCTGGTAATAGAATTGGTGATATCGGAAGTGCTATTTCAAAATTTGCTAAAGAGCATAATTTAGGAGTAGTGAAAGAACTATGTGGTCATGGGATTGGGCAAGAACTTCATGAAGAACCCAATGTACCTAATTATGGTATTGCTAATACAGGGGTCAGATTAAAAGAAGGAATGACAATAGCAGTTGAACCCATGTTAACCGCAGGAAGTCCAAGCGTTGAAATGTTGGATGACGATTGGACGGTAGTAACTAAAGATGGCCATCCTGCAGCGCATTTTGAACATACTGTAGTAGTAACTAAGGATGGATATAAAATCTTGACGGGAGAGTGAATTGATGGCTAAGGAAGATACAATTGAAGTAGAAGGTAAAGTCCTTGAGATAATACCTGGTGGTAAATTCAAAGTCCAACTTGAAAATGGACACATTATAGAAGCTCACGTTTCTGGTAAAATACGAATGAATTATATTCGCATCTTAGCAGGAGATACTGTAATGATTGAATTATCACCATATGACTTAACACGTGGGCGAATTACCTATCGTAAATAATAGGAGGGATAAAATGAAAGTACAAGCATCAGTTAAGAAAATTTGCGAAAAATGCAAAGTTGTTAAACGTAAAGGAAAAGTTAGAATAATTTGTGAAAATCCAAAACACAAACAAAGACAAGGTTAAAATAGGAGGTGTAGATAAATGGCACGTATTAAAGGTGTAGATATTCCTAATGATAAGCATATAGTAATATCGTTAACTTATATTTATGGAATTGGTAGAAATCTAGCAAAAAAAATCTGTAAAGATGCAAGCGTAGAACCAACTAAAAAAGCTGGAGATTTAACACAAGATGAATTAGTAAAACTTCGTGATGAGATTAATAAATATCTAACTGAAGGAGATTTACGTCGTGATATCAATATGAATATTAAAACTAAGATGGAAATCAATTCATATCAAGGAACTCGTCATAAAAAAGGTTTACCTGTAAGAGGACAAAGAACAAATCGTAATGCTAGAACTCGTAAGGGTAAAGGAAAAACAGTAGCAAATAAGAAAAAGGTATAATTAAATAAAGGAGGTTAAATTTATGGCTTACAAAACTAGAAAGAAAAAAGTAAAAAAGAATGTTCCTGAAGGTATAGCTCACATTCATTCAACTTTTAATAATACCATCACAACAATTACTGATAAGGATGGAAATGTAATTAGCTGGGCTTCAAGTGGATCAATTGGTTTTAAGGGTAGTAAAAAATCAACTCCATTTGCTGCTGGAATGGCTGCAGAAGCTGCAGGAAAAGCTGCCTATGATATGGGTATGCGTAAAGTAGAAGTTTATGTAAAAGGGCTAGGACCTGGAAGAGAAACTGCTATTCGTTCATTACAAACAGCTGGACTAGAAATCACATCAATCAATGATGTAACACCAATACCACATAATGGATGTCGTCCACCAAAGAGACCACGTGGTTAATTAAATAAAGGGAGGTTAATTCATGTTACAATTTGAAAAACCAATGTATAAAATAACAGATTCAGTAGAAAGTAATTTTTATGGAAAATTTGAACTAGAACCATTAGAGAGAGGATTTGGTACTACTATAGGAAACGCTTTAAGACGTGTAATGTTATCATCACTTCCTGGAAGCGCTATTAGTAGTATTAAAATTGAAGGTGTTCTTCATGAATTCCAAACAATTGAAGGAGTATATGAAGACGTTACAACTATTATTTTAAATTTAAAAGGTGTTGTTTTAAAAAATCACTCAAATGAGGCTAAAGTTATTCATATAAATACAGATAAAGAAGGAAAAATCACAGCTGGAGATATTGAACATGATGCTGATATTGAAGTAATGAATCCTGATAAAGTAATAGCTACTTTAGCAAAAGGTGGACACCTAAATATGGAAATGACTGTTACTAATGGTCGTGGATATGTTAAAAGTGAAGAAAATAAGAAATTATATGATTTAAAGAAAACAGGGGAAATTGCTATTGATTCAATATATTCTCCAATCGAAAGAGTATCATATGAAGTAGGTAATGCTCGTGTTGGACAAGATGAAAGTTATGATAAATTAACGATGGAAGTATGGACAAATGGTTCTATTAAACCAGAAGAAGCAATTGCTTTAGCATCAAGAATTTTAATTGAACATTTTAATATCTTAACAGATTTATCATCAATTGCTGATGCCACTGGAATGATGATTGAAAAAACAGAAGATCCAGTAGTAAAAGCTTTAGAAACATCAATTGAAGATTTAGATTTTTCAGTAAGAGCATATAACTGTTTAAAACGTGCAGGAATTCATACTTTACAAGATCTTGTTAATAAGAGTGAAACTGATATGATGAAAATACGTAATTTAGGTAAAAAATCTTTAAAAGAAGTTTTAGATAAAATTAGAGATATGGGCTTAGTATTACGTGATGACGATTAAAATATAAGGAGGAATAGTTATGGGATATAGAAAACTAGGAAGAGATAACAAGCATAGAAGAAGTATGCTTGCAACATTAACAAAGCAATTATTTATGAATGGAAGCATTAAAACAACTGATACTAGAGCTAAAGAAGTTCGTAAATTTGCTGATAAGATGATTACATATGGTAAAAAAGCTGACCTAGGCTCAAGAAGAAAAGCACTAGCTTTCTTACATAATGATAAAAAAGTTGTTGACAAAATATTTAATGAATTAGCACCACAGTATAAAAATCGTAATGGTGGCTATACTCAAATCTTAAAACTAGATGAAAGACGTGGAGATGGAGCTTTATTAGTTATCTTAAAGCTTATTGACATGGATAAAAAAGAAGAAACAGTTGAAAAGAAACCTGCTAAAAAAGATAAAAAAGCAGACAAAGAAGAGAAATAGTTAAACAAAATAGACAGGAAACTGTCTTTTTTTGTTTTATGAAAAATAAACCTGTCAATTTTTGTAAATAATAGGTTTTTATATAATATAGAACAACAATTATAGTTTATTAATGTTATAATACAAATAATAGGAGATGGTTAGAGTGGAAGAAAATAATATAACACCTAAAAAAAATACAGGTCTAGTAGTAACATTAGTGATTTCTATTATTGTTATTATCGGGTTAATTGGCTATATTTGTTATGATAAACAATTAATTTCAATAGGGAATAAGAAAACAGAGTCACAAATTAATATCCAAAAAGATAAAAAAGCAGATAAAAATAATAGTAGTGTAACTACAGATGATGAGGATAAAAGTATAAAAAACGAAGATACTCAAAATACAACAGTTACTAAATTAAAGTCATATGCATATGCAACTGAAGATGATAAATATGTGTTGATACTAAATGAGTATAATCGTAATGTACTTAATCCTAAAGTAGGAGGAGAATCTGATAATAGATTTATATTATCGGAGGATGATTATTATACAATTAATAGTGTCAGTGGTAGTTATCATATAGAAGGTGATAAATTAACCTTATATATTTTAATTGATGACTTTAATAGACTAAATAATATGTTAAATGAATTAGGTGTAAATGTTATCACAGATCAAGGAAACTGTAGTGTCAGTTTACCGCTAACTAATAATACTGTAGTAATTGGTAATATAATTTTATATTTAAAATAGACAAAATATCAAATTTGTCTTTTTTTGTTTATATTTTATTATTTCTTGAGTAAAATTAAAACTATGTTATAATAATTAAAAGGGTGTAATATATTTTAAGGAGAGTTTTATGGAAAATTCAAAACCAGAACTAGAAGTATTTTATACAGATAAAGAAAATAAAAAAATAATTTTATCAAAAGGAAATGAAGAAGATGGCTATTCCTATTTTGAAGTAGATATGGCAGATGGCATTAATCAAGAAATTAATGAAGATAGTCTTCACATAATAGATGATATTTTTGATTATATTGAAGAACATGATATTAAAGTAGGTAATTTACAACAAAAAAATATAACTACAAGTAGGAATGTTAATGAAAAAATCAAATAATCAATCATTAGAAGAAAAATGTGACGAGATTCTTAGTCATATGTCACCTTACTTTAATAATGACCAAAAAATGCGTTATTTATATCATGAATTATGTCTTATTTTTGCTAAAAATACTGAATACTTTTATGAATATGATAATCAAACTAGACAAGAAATATATGATAATTATACCCAAATAGACAATTATGAAGTTATTTGTAGAAGTGTAGTTTATCAGATGGAGCAGCTAGCACTTAAATCAGGCTTAGATTGTAGACCAATTAGTAGTGAAGGTGTTGATGGTGTAACTCATTGGTCTTTAGTATATTATAACAATAATAAAAGATATTTAATGAACCCTATGCCAGATTTTTATCGTGTACAAATGGGTTTTTCTACTAAACATTTTTGTTGTGTTGAAAATTATTATGGTTATGATGATGGAATGCCTTTTGATACAATGAGTCCAGAATATTTAAGAGAATTAGATAAATCTTTAGGTTATTTATCAGGGGATTTATATACAGATGAATTATTAGAAAAGTTAAGAGTTGAATTACAACTTAAATTAGGAATGCATATTGTTCATACTACAGATGTATATCAAGATTATTATTTAAAAATGTTGCAGTTAAATCAAGACGATTCTTTAAGTTTAGATGAAAAGTTAGAACAAATCAAACCGTTAGATCCACAATACGAAAAACATATTGAAATTATTCGAAAGAATTTAGAAAACAAAACTATCGATAAAGATATGAAAAAATTAATTCATAATTTAGCTTTTAAACTGTTAGAACAAAATGAATTTTCTTTGGACAGAAAAAGAGAAGGTGCAAAATATATTGGCACTATTGATATTAAAAATATCAATAACTTAAAAAAGGATATTTTAACGTATAAATTTAATTATATGTTAAATTGTTTAACAACTTTTACTGACTCTCTAACAGGGTATATTGAACATAAAAATTTTATGGATGAGTTAATTAAATATATATTTACACCAGGAGAAGAAAGGCGACATGTAAAAAGACATACTGTTGTTCAAGATGATAATAATGAAAAGCAGTATTATATGATGCTTTCTTTAACTGTTGATGATAGCAACAACAAAATTTATAGTTTTTATAATCACAATGATAAAAAAGTAGAGATGAAAATAGAACCATTATCATATATGATAAAGCATAATATTAGACCATTAAAAGATAGTAGTTTGAATTCAGAATTCGATTATGATTTTTCATGTATGGAATTACCAATTAATAAACCCCCTAAAAAATAGAGTAATCTATTTTTTTTCTTTTGAAAACTAGGAAAAATAAGATTTATTTGTTATAATATTAGTGATTAAGAGGTGATCTTATGAAAGCATTAATAACAGGAGCATCTAGTGGTATTGGTTTAGATATGGCTATATATCTAGCCAGTAAAAAATATGAATTAATTTTAGTAGCTAGAAATCGTGAAAATTTAGAATATATCCAACAAAAACTACCTACTAAAACAACAATTATTGTGATGGATTTAAGTATTGAACAAAAAGTGAAAGAATTATGTGTTTTGATGAAAAAAGAAAATATTGATATGCTAATAAATAATGCTGGATTCGGAGACTTTGGAAACTTTTCAGAAACAGAATTAACTAAAGATTTAGAAATGATTAATACTAATATAAAAGCTGTCCATATTTTAACTAAATATGCTTTAAAAAATATGTTAAAAAATGATAGCGGTTATATTCTTAATGTAGCTTCATCTGCAGGGTTTATGCCTGGTGGTCCCTTATTAAGTACATATTATGCGACTAAGTCTTATGTACTCTCACTTACAGAGTCTATTTACTACGAATTAAAGAAGAAAAAAAGTAAAATAGTAATTTCAGCTTTGTGTCCAGGACCTGTTGATACTAATTTTAATAATGTGGCTAATGTTAAATTTTCTTCTAAACCTTTAGAAAGTAGATATGTTGCAAAATATGCTATTGATCAAATGTTAGAAAAAAAGAAACTTATAATTATACCAGGAACAAAAATGAAATTGGCCCATTTCTTTTCAAGATTTGTATCTGATAAAAAACTGTTAAAAATTATATATAAATTTCAAAAGAGAAAGTTAACTAAATAAGTTAACTTTTATAATCTAGAGGTGACTATATGAAAACACTCTTACAAATTAAAAAACTAAGTTATAAGAATATTTTAGAAGATGTTAATATTGATATTTATGAAAATACAATACATTACATTTCAGGTTCTAATAATTGTGGTAAAACTACACTTATGAAAATATTAAGTGGAGAAATAGTGACAAAAGATAGTGTGTTTTATCAAGAACAAGATATAAATAACATGAGTATATATGAGTTTAATAAGATAATCGGAATAATCATTGGACCAGATATAAATTTTAATTTTACGAATGTAAGGCAAGAAATATTATACCGATTAGACAAACTTAATATAGATAAAACAGAAGAAAAGAAAAGATATAAAGAAATAATGTCTTTATTAGACTTACAAGATATTATTAGTAGTAATATTTCTAGTTTAAGTGAATATCAAAAATTAAAATTAGCTTTAGCTATAGAATTAATCAAAAAGCCAAAGATTCTTATTTTAGGTGATGTTTTTATTTATTTATCAAAACAAGAACAAGAAAGTATTTTTGCTTTAATAAAGAAAATAGAAAATATATCTGTAATTATTTTTAATAATGATTTAAATTTATCTATCTTTAGTGATTATTTACATTTGTTTAATAAAGGAAAATTAATTTTAAGTGGAAAAACATTAGAAGTCTTAGAAAAAGATAGTATTATCAATAAATTAGGATTAGACTTACCCTTTATGGTAGATTTATCATTAAAACTCAAATATTATAATTTAGTTAATAAAATAGAGTTGGATATGAATAGGATGGTAAAAGATTTATGGAAATAAAATTAAGTAATTACAAATTAAATACAGGTTTAATTGGTGTTTTAGAATCTAATTCATATTTTTTGGACTTTATAAATGCCTTAGCAATGGATAATAAAACTATAACAATAGATGGAAAAAAATTAACACCTTCTCAAAAAAGAAAATTTATGCATAGTGTCAAAATAATAAAAAAAAGTATTTTACCAGAATATTTTTCATTAACAGTTTATCAATATATGAGACATTATATTATGGCAAATTTTATTGAATTTAAAGATTATCAAAAAAAGATACTAGATGCGCTTAATATAGTTGGATTAAAATCAATAAATTTAGATGAGAAGGTTGGAACATTATCTGATAGTGAAAAAAAATTACTCCAGTTTGCAGCAGTATTAATGACAAATCCTAATATGATAATTTTTGATTCTCTTTTAGAAGTATTTGATTTAAAATTAAGAAAAAAGATTTATAATTTGTTAGTCCAATTAGTAGAAAAATATAATAAGATTATTGTTTTAAGTAGTAATAAAGCAAATATAATTTATAACTATACAAAATATTCTATAATTATAAAAGATAATAAAAAAATTATCGAAGGTGATACTTCTGATATTTTTATAAAAAATATTAGATTGTTAATCGATCAAGGAATTGAGATACCAGATATTGTTTTATTTAGTTATAAAGCTAATACAATCAAGAAGGCAAAATTAAATTATCATAAAGATACAAGAGATTTAATTAAAGATATTTATAAAAAGGTATAGGTGATAGTATGAGATATTTATTGACTATTTCTTATGATGGGAGTAATTATTGTGGTTATCAAACACAACCAAAATTACCAACTGTTCAAGAAGAGTTGGAAAAAGCTATTAAAAAAGTTAATAATAATATTTTCCGTGGTGTTCAAGCAGCGGGAAGAACCGATAAAAAAGTCCATGCTATAGGTCAGTGCGCTCATGTTAATTTAGATATAGATATTACGCCCCATAAATTAAAACGTGCTTTGAATAGTAATTTGCCTGTAGATATTCATATTTCTAATGTAAAAGTAGTAAATGATAAATTTCATGCCAGATATTCCGCAAAATCTAAAGAATATAAATATTACATTAATTTAGGTGAATATAATCCAATCGAGAGAAATTATGTTTTTCAATATAACTATAAATTAGATATACACGCTATGAAAAAAGCAATTAAAGTATTTGAAGGTACCCATGATTTTAGAGCCTTTGTTACAGAAAATAAAAATAAAGAAAATTGTATTAGAACTATAACAAAAGCACAGTTAAAAAAAATAGGTAAAGATAAATATGAATTTATTTTTAAAGGTACAGGTTTCTTACGATATCAAGTTAGAAATATGGTTGGAATTCTAATTAAATTAGGTGAAGGGAAAATAACAAAAAAAGATTTAAAAGAAGTATTAGAAAGTAAAGATAGAAGTAAGTGTGGAGTAACAGCTCCTGCTGAAGGATTATATTTAGTTAATGTTGTATATTAATTGACTAAATCCATTAATTGTAATATAATAATCAGCTAAGGAAGTGATGATAATGGTATTAGATACGTTAAAGAAAGAAAAACAAAAATATTTTTTGAAAAGATTTATGGAAAAACATAAAGAAATAAAATGGCCCTATGATATTCCAGAAGAATTATTAAATATAGAAGTATTTGATTTTGCTCCTAGCTTTAATGTTTTGTATCCTAATGTTGAATCTATATTAAGAAGTGTAGATAAAAAAATAATATCTGCAGATGTTTTGTCCACTTTTGAACTTAAAAACATTTGTGAAGATCCATCACTTTTAGCTCGTATACTTTCTGTGAAGGTTATACTTAATTATTTAAAGGAAACTTCTTTAAATGATACTATTGAAACACTTTATTATGAATATTATAGTAAAGATACAGTTAAAAATTTTTTAGATTATTTAGAAAAAAATATAATTAGTAATCGAGCAGTAGTAGTAGAAAAAAGAAATAAAATTTTTGAATATTTAGAAAGGACTACTTCTCATTATAGTCATAAAGCTATATTTAGTATACTTAAATATCGTTCAAATTTTGATTTTTCACTAAATCAATTAGAGTTAATTTTAGATGAAGCTTTACCATTTAGTAGTAATAATAAATATATTTATAATTGTCATAAATTACTTGATACTAGAGATTTATCTTCTGAAGTAATTGATGGTGTTAAAAAATCTAATTTTTTAGATTTAGTAGATTTTATTGCAGTAGATGATAAACTTAGTGAATCTAGGGCTAGATGGCTTAAATATATAATAAATGATGATAGTACTATCCAATATAATTTGTTAAAAGTTTTGTCTATATTTAATGAAAGTAATTTAAATGCTTTGTATTATGAAAATTTACAAGATAGTCATGATGAGACATTAAAATACTTATCAGAATCAAATACTAATCAAACATTACATGAGCAAATCAGTATTATAAATGGAGGAATAAAAGAAGTAATTGAAAATTATTTAAATAGTTTATCTGGTGATGTAGAATTTGATTGTGAATATTTTAGACAAAAATATGATGAAAACGCATATGAACAATATGTCATTCTTCTAATGATAAATGAAAAATTTAAGAAATTGCCTACATCTCAAAAGAATTATTTGTTAAAATTACCTACTAATTGTTTTTATAAGTTTGAAGAGCCTTTTAATCGTTGTTATGGTGTTGCTGAAATATTAATGCAATGTAATGATGATAATCGAGGATTAATTGATTTAGCATCTGAAAACAAGGAGTTACTAGATTCTACAGTTGAATTTTTAGAAAAAACTAATTATAACGATAGGGCAGAAGTAGGAAAAATTTTAACTTCATTAGCTTCTAAAATATTAGATGATAAACTAGATTTACAAACATATTCACAATTTTTGGAATATTTAAGCGATTTTAGTGTTTATGATGTAGAACAATATATGAGTATTCGTGGTAATTATTTTCAAAATCATAGTATTAATGATACATTTGATAAGTTGAACAAAAACGATAATGGTAAAATTCTACTAAAACTTATACATAAATGTAATGATGATATTTCTTTATGTCAAACTATTAATCTATTAACAAATCAAGATATAGATCAAGATTTATTAAATTTAGAAATTCTTTATTTAACTGGTTTAGATAATAAACAATATCGTCAAGGAATAGAAAGTATCACTACTATTAATATTATAAATCAAATTGATGATGAAAATATAAAATCATTTATATTGAGGGATAATAAAAAATTACCAGATAAAGGAATTAGTAAAGTAAAAAAATAATTTTGTTCGTTAATAAAAGATATTGTAAAGTTACTAATATTTGGTAACTTTTTATATTAATATAAAAATAAAGAATAATTTTAAATTTATAAGACTAAAATGTAGTAGTAATTTAAAATAAAATATTTATTTTAGATATAATGTCTTAATTATTAAATAATCTATGTAAAATAAAATTAAGAAAAAAGAAAAAATATATTGATTTTTCTTATATTATTTAGTATAATCATAATCGGTACATTGAAATCCCCACATAAATTAAGCCGTGGGAAAGCTTGATTTAAGTAAAGGAGAAAAAAATATGAAAAGTTTTATGCAAAAAAAAGAAACAGTAGAACGTAAATGGTATGTGATAGATGCTGAAGGAAAGTCTTTAGGAAGAGTAGCTTCTTTAGCAGCTTCATATTTAAGAGGAAAACATAAACCTACATTTACACCACATATCGATTGTGGAGATAATATTATTATTATCAATGCCGAAAAAGTAAAATTAACTGGAAATAAGGAAGAAAAGAAAATTTATTATAATCACTCTATGTATTTAGGTGGTTTAAGAGAAAGAACTGCTAAAGTAATGAGAGAAAAATATCCAGTTGAAATGGTAGAAAGAGCAGTTAAAGGAATGTTACCTCATAACAGATTAGGACGTCAAATGTATAAAAAACTATTTGTTTATGAAGGTAGTGAACACAAGCATCAAGCTCAAAAGCCTGAAATGCTTGAGGTTAAGTAGGAGGTTAACTTATGGCAAATAAAAATAAGAATGTATTTACTGGTACTGGACGTAGAAAAGCAAGTGTAGCACGTGTTACATTAACTCCAGGTAAAGGCGCTATAACTGTTAATGGGCGTGATGTATATGAATATTTTAATGATAAAATATTAGTTTTAGATTTATGTCAACCATTAGAAATAACAAAAACTAAAGATATGTTTGATATTGTTATAAAAGTAAAAGGTGGCGGATTATCTGGTCAAGGAGGAGCTGCTCGTTTAGGTATTACTCGCGCTTTACTTCAATTTGACTCAACAACTCCTAGTGATTCTGAAAATAGTTTTAGGAAACTATTAAAAGTAGAAGGTTTAATTACTAGAGATGCTCGTAAGAAAGAACGTAAGAAACCAGGTTTGAAAAAAGCTCGTCGTGCACCACAATTCTCAAAACGTTAATTACTATTTCAGTGTTTTAAAAGTCCAAATATTTGGACTTTTTTATAATCCAAAAAGCTACAAAAGTAAATAAGGAGATTTTATGATTGATATTAACAAAGCAAGGAAAGAATTTAAAAAATTTTTATACAAATATAAAAATCAAGATAAATTAGGATTTGAATTAAAAGTTGTTCATATTTACCATGTAGTAAATAATGCAACTAAAATAGCTACTAATTTAAATTTATCTATTGAAGATATAAAGTTAGCAGAGTTAATCGCGTTACTACATGATATTGGAAGATTTGAAGAAATAAATTTATTAGATAAGTTTGATAGTGTTGGTTTTGATCATGCAGCATATGGAGTTAAGCTGTTATTTGAAGACAACTTAATAAGAAACTTTGTTGAAGAAAATAATTATGATGAAATAATAAAGACAGCTATTAATAATCATAGTAGATTAAAAATTGAAGATGGTTTAAGTGATAGATGTTTACTTCATGCCCAAATACTTAGAGATGCAGATAAGCTAGATAATTTTAGAGTTAACAAAGAAGAAAAAATTGAAGCGCGATTTCCAGGAATAGTAGAAAGTAGTAAAGATATAGAAAATTCAATCTTATCAGACCGAGTTTATGAAATCGTCCAAAAGCAAAAATGTGTGGATATCCATGATCGAAAAACACCTATAGATTATTGGGTTTGTGTCTTAGCCTTTATCTTTGATTTGAATTTTAAAGAATCATACCAAATTATAAAAGAAAATGATTACATTAATGTTTTGATAGATAGATTTAAATATACAAATATAAAAACACAAAATCGAATGGAAAAGATAAGACATATCATGAATAATTATATTGATGATAAGATAAAATAAAATTAAGATAATATGCAGGTTTATCCTTGCATATTTTTTGTGTCAAAAAATTAATTAAAGCATATACTATAACAGAAAACGGAGGTACCAAATGTTAAAATTAGAGTTACTTCAGCAAATGCTTGTTATAGCTATGGCTCTATCAACTATAACCTGTGCATTTGTACAGAAAACTAAGAAATGTTTTAAAACCAGCAAGCATCTATGTAAATATTCATTTGTAGTAAATATTGCTATAGGTGTAATATTTTGTATTACCTTTACTACCATAGAATTTCCGGAAAGTTTATGGATTGGCTTATTTTCGTTTTTAGGTGCAGATACTATCTATAAATCATTAGAAGGCAAATTGGCATCTTATAAAGACATTGCTACTAATGAATTAATTTATGTAAATAAAGATAATTTAATTAAAACGGAGGAAAAATAAATGGAGAAACCTTTATATCCCAGTACATATATGAGAATTACACAAGGCTATATGATGGGAACACACATAGACAGTTATGCGATAGATGAAGCCGGTAAAGATACGGGAATTTCCAGTTTAAAAGCACCTTTTACTGGTGTAATAAAAAAAATATATAAATCAGATGCTAATGAAGTATGGTTAGAAAGTGTTGATAAAGTTCTATATCCAGATGGAACGCAAGATTATATGACTATATTATTTGTTCATGATAATAATGTTGATAATTTATTTATCGGTCAAGTTATCAATAAAGGAACTGAATTTTATCAAGAAGGTGTAAAAGGTGAAGCCTCAGGAAATCATTGCCATATTGAATGTGGGCAAGGTAAATTTACAGGAACAGGTTGGCACCAAAATACTAAAGGTTATTGGAGTATTAATAATGGTAAGAAACCAGAAGAGTGTTTATGGATAGATGATAGTATTACTATTATTAATGATATGGGCTATAATTTTAAAAAAATTATTCCAGTAGCAACAACTCCTCCAACAGAAAAACCAGCTGAGACTAAGCCAAGTCAACCAACAACTCCTCCAACAGAAAAACCAGCTGAGACTAAGCCAAGTCAACCAACAACTCCTCCAATAGAAAAACCAGCTGAGACTAAACCAAGTCAACCATCAACTCCAGCAACTACAGAACCAAAAAAAGAAACAACGACTACAAATAAACCGAAACTTATTTTTACATGTAGTAAAGATGATTTATATGCTATTAACTTAAAAAAAGGACAAAAGCTATATTTAGAATAGCTTTTTTATTATTATGTTGTTAAAAAATAATATTTATGGTATAATAAAGCCCAATCAGAAAGAGGTAAATATGAAAAAAGCTATAATCAAGGGTATAACAATTAAATATGAAGATTCTGAATCTAATAAATTAGATTATATAACTAAGATTATTATTAATAATTATGCTTTCGTTTTTGAGAAACTTCAATTTGATAGGTTAGAAATAGATTTATCAGATTTTGATCAATTCTTTTATGATGAAATAAAAAGAATTTATGAACAAGAAGAAATGAAAAAAATTTTAGAACACTTATCATTACCACTATTATATATAGAGTATTTATTAAAAAAAGATGGTTGTGATAATAACTCATTTATAGAACCCACTACAGTTGATGCTGAAATTGTTCATAATTTGATTGCTTATAAATTTTATGAAGCTAATGGAAATTTTGATGAATTTGTTCAATATTTAAAGGATAGAAAAAATGAAGATAAAATAATAAAATGGGTACGATCTGAAACTCGTTTTGAAATATATAACTACATATTAAAGTTTAATATTGATTTGCTTAAAGATAATGATAGCCTATTTTTAGACAATATTAATTTAATAATTTCTAATATATTACAAGAAATTTCAACTTATGATATGAATAAGCAATCTGGACAACTTCCTTTGCTTTCACTTAATAATTTAGATACTTTATTTTGTGAATTTTTAAGCTATATTAACGCTCCAGAACTTTGGCATGAATTATATGCTGATTTAAAAAAGAATAAAAATATTATTTTTGAAGAACAAAAAGGGGAAGAAAATATTTCTAGCTGCTATATTGATGAAGATGGCACAATAAAAATGAAGATAGACACAACTGGAACAATTTATGATTTATGTAATTTAGCCCACGAATTTGCTCATTATATTATTTTATCAAAACAAGAAGTAGATTTAAGAAAATTATCAATTATTGAATTTCCAAGTATTTTCTTTGAACAAATTATGGAAGAATTTTTAGAGAAAAAAGGTTATTCGCAATCTGATATAGATAGTATTAAATCCAAAAGAGAACAAAATAACTTAGAAATATATATATTATTAGTGCCAATTATTAGTGATATTAATTGCTTTATAAATAATGGTAAAATTACTAAAGAAGATAGGATGCATTTTTGGAAAAATAAGTTTAGTTCTTTTCCAAGGCTTCAAAAAGAAATGAAAGATTTAAAGGATAAAAATGTATTATATGGAGCCATTGAAAATTATGTATTAATGGATTGTGATGTATTAAATTTTAATTTTATTCGAAATGGTAAATTAGTAGTAGAAGGATATGAATATTTATTAGGAACTATCTTAGTTAAAAAATTATTAGAACAACGTTTAAATGGTGTAGATGTTGTTTCTAATATGATAGATATAACAAATAACTTTAATAATTATAATCTACAAAAAGTCATAGAAACATTTAATATGGAAGAGTTATTTAATTCAGACAACAAAGGTGTAGTAAAACAAAAATCAAAGGCTACAAACACTAACAGCTATAATAATAAATAGCTGTTTTTTTTTCGACAAAAATATAAATTATATTATGATAAAAGCAAATTCTATGTTATAATCAATATAGGATAAGAATATATGAAGGCTGATAATAGTTTTTTGCTAGAAAGGAGTATCATATGAAAGAGTATAGGTATGTTATGCAATTTTACTATAAAGGTAATTTGTATAATATGTATCTAGATAATCATAATAAACATTTTTTTTTAAAAAATAATGAAGATGGAAATTTATCTTATGTAACAATTGAAGAATTATTAGAATTATCACTTTGTCTTACTGATATTCCTTCTATTATGAACGTAAAAAAGGATCAAAAGAAGATGAAATTAATTCCAAAGATTTTAATTGGTGGAACTTCTGTTACTTTAGGAGCTGCGGTTTTAGGAACTATTATCTCATTAAATCAAAGTCTTGAACGTAATAGGGAATTTTTAAATAATTATAAATCTAATCAACAAGGAATAGAAAAACAATTAGACAATTATATATCTTATGATAATAGTACTTCACAAGAAGGAACTTTAAATGAAGAAACTTCACAAGAAGATTTAGTTGTAGATACATATTTAGAAAGTGATTGGCTTCATTATTTATATATTTATGATATGGATTATTTGGACAAAGCTCTTGATTATAAGAATGTCTCAATTGACCAGATAAAAGAAGTTATTAGTAATAATTCAAGTATTTCTGATAAATTTAAAAATTTAATGTATGAGTATTGCGATGCTTTAAATGAAAAATATCCAGATACAGAATTGAGAGTATTATATGAAAATGCTAAAACATTAGAAATTGTTGAATGTAGTAAAGAAGAGTTAGTTGCTAAATCATTAAGTATGGATTCTTATGCAACCTATATAAGAACCGAAAATAAAATATATGTTTTAGATAACTTTGAGTATGAAAAAGGAACATGGGCATATCAGGTATTATTCCATGAAATAGGTCATTGTTTGAGAACTGCTGTTTGGAATAAGGATGGAGTTGAAGTCAGAGTTCAAATCGAGGGTCAGAATTTTAGTAATACAATAACAGCTGAAGCTCTTAATTCACTATTTACTGTTAGTTTATTCGATTATGAAGAAAGAAATGTAGCCTATCAGTTACAAAGTAATTATCATGATATTATGATAGAATGTATGGATAATTATTCATTAGCAGATTATCCTAAACATAGTATAAGTTATTACGCTAAGAAATTAGATGAATTTAATCAAGATGATAACTATGCTACGGTTATTCTAGAATTAATTCAAATGCAATATAAGGATTATCATAGTGACTTAGTTAAAGCAGATCCATCTGAGTATAATGCTATATATGATTATGTTTCAGATATGTATTATAAAAAATATCTAACTCCTAATATGTCATATTCTGAAGCTGTAGATTTAACTAATCAATTAGTTGAAAGAGTTACATATGATGTACCAGAAGATTATAATATAGATGTTAATCATTTTTATGACCATTTAAATAGCTATTGTAATAATATTGGTATTGATACAAATAAAAAGGCTAAAAAATAATTATAAAAAATAAAAAGAATGGAGAAGTTGGGGTATGATTGTATATTTATTTAATGAAAATATTTTAGTTACAATTAATTTGCCAATTAAGATTAGTGGTATGTATCCTTTATATGTTGGAGAACGCTTAATAGCAAGTATTTGTTCAGAAGATGATAAATGGATTGTGCAACTAGCAGATGGTTTTATGTCAAATGAATTTATAGAACCAAAATCTCAACTTATTCCATATAAGGTTTGCACCTTGATATCTAGTTTTGGTAGAGATAAATTAAAATTAGTTGCAATTCCTAAATATGATTCTAGCACCTCAGTATTTAATATGTTTAATGGTATTACAATAGGTAATAATCCTAATTGTGATATATATTATCCATATGATAGTAAAATGCCAAATGGACAAGAAATAATAAAAGTTACTCCTATAGTTCAACAGTCTAGTTGGAAAGTAGAAGCTAGTTCTAGTAACTTTTTTATATCAGGTAGAAGAATAAGAAATGGGGAAACAATAGTTAGTGGTGATTATATATTTTTCTATGGCTTAAGAGTAATAATTGTAGGACCAAGAATAATTATAAATAATCCTAATAATGCTGTAAGAATTAAAGCTGGTAATATTCAATCAAAACCAGTGGAACAAGATTATAAACCTAACATCGGTTCAACTCAACAAAATGAGATAGATACACCATTATTTTCTAAAGAAGATTACTTTTTCAAAGCCCCAAGATTTAATTTTATTATTGAAGAAGAGACTGTTGATATTGATGAACCTCCTGCACCAATACAAGAAAATGATACTCCAGCACTTTTAACAATAGGACCACAATTAACGATGGTTAGTACTTCTGTTTTATCAATGGTTAGTTTTTTAGCATCTTATATTTCAGGACAAACTACACCATTTAGATTTTTTATCTCCATGGGTACAATGGCAGTTACAATTTCAGGAGCAATACTATGGCCTACTATTACTAGAAAATTTAATAATAAACTTTTAAAAGCAAAAGAAAAAAAGAGACAAGAAAAGTATACAGCTTACCTAGAACAAAAGAAAAAACAAATCAATTTAATTAAAACAAATCAAAAAAATACGATTTTAAGTAATCATCCATCTGCAGTACAATGTCAAAATATAATTGATAAAAAAAGTAAAGAATTATGGCAAAGAAGTATCGATCATGAAGATTTTTTATCAATTCGTCTAGGTATTGGTACAGTTTCAACAAAATTAAAAATTAGTGTACCAAAAGAATCCTTTCAAATTGAAAATGAAGATAATTTATTTACAGAATTAAAAAAGATTGTTGATGATTCTTTAACTATTCCTGAAGTGCCAATAAGTTATACTTTTACTAAACAAAGTATTAATTCTATTGTAGGAGATCCCGTATTAATAAAACAATTTATGGATTGTATATTCCTACAAATGTTAACTTTCCACTCATATACAGATTTAAAAATAGTAGTTTTTACAAAAGAACCAGAAAAATGGAATTATTTAAGAATTGTTCCACATTGTTGGGATAATCAAAAAACTATACGATATTTTGCCACTACTGTTGAAGAATTATCAGCTATCGCAACAGATTTAGAAAAAACTTTTGATGCGAGAGTATCAGATAGCGATGATGTAAAATTAGAAGATGATGGATCAGATAATAATTCTAAAAAAGATTTTGATGATTTTAGACCATATTATTTATTTTTCGTTGATGATATGACATCTGTTAGAAATGTATCTTTAATAAATAAAATATTACACTATAAAAGAAATATGGGCTTTTCTATAATAATAACTTCTCAAAGTATTTCGACATTACCAAGTGAAACTTCTGATTTTATTTGTATTTCTGAGACTAACTCTGCTATTATGACTAGTAAAATTAATGATAATCAAAAAATCTTTAAAGCAGATTTTAATAAATATAATGAAATTGACATATATAAATGTGCTCAAAAGTTAGCTAATATACCAATTTTAGTTGATAAAGAAAAATATGAGTTGCCATCTTCGTTATCATTCTTAGAATTATACAATTTAGGTAGAGTAGAACAGTTAAATAGTATATCGAGATGGACAAATAATAATCCAATTTTGAGTTTATCTGTTCCTGTAGGAATAGACCAAAGTGGAGAAATATTTAAAATGGATATCCATGAAAAAGCATATGGACCTCATGGTTTAGTAGCAGGAACTACTGGTTCTGGTAAGTCTGAGTGGATTGTAACCTATGTCTTGTCATTAGCTGTTAATTTTAGTCCTGATGAAGTTCAATTTGTTTTAATAGATTATAAAGGTGGAGGTTTAGCCAAAAGTTTTGAAAATGCTGAATTAGGGATTAAATTGCCCCATTTAGCAGGGACAATAACAAACTTAGATAAATCCGAAATATTTAGATCTATAGCAGCAATTGAATCAGAATTAAAAAGACGTCAGTCAATATTTAATGATGCTCGTGAAAAATTAAAAGAAGGTTCAATGAACATATATAAATATCAACAATATTATCGAAAAGGCTTGGTTGAAGAACCATTAAGTCATTTATTAATTATTTGTGATGAATTTGCTGAGTTAAAACAACAACAACCTGAGTTTATGGAACAATTAATTTCTACTTCCCGTATTGGTCGTAGTTTAGGAATCCATTTAATTTTAGCTACTCAAAAACCAAGTGGAGTAGTTAATGAACAAATTTGGTCTAATTCTAAATTTAAAGTTTGTTTAAAAGTTCAAGATAAAGGAGATTCAAATGAAGTCTTAAAAAAACCTGATGCTGCTTTCTTAAAACAAACAGGAGCCTTTTATCTTCAAGTTGGTAATGATGATTACTATAACTTAGGACAATCAGCTTGGGCTGGAGCAAAATATTATCCTTCTGATGTTTTAAAAAGAAAAATAGATGATTCAATTCAATATATTGATAATATAGGAAGAACGGTTGGTTTTTACGAAGAGAAAGTTGAACAAAAAGGAGAAAGTCAAGGTGAAGAATTACTTAATATAGTAGCTTATATATCTGAGATAAGTAAACAAATAACTTTAAAAAGTCATCCTTTATGGTTAGAAAATATTAAAACTAAAATAATTTTAAATGATTTATATAAAAAATATAATCGTGATCGCAGTAAAATACAACGTTATACTTATAATATAGCAATCGGAGAATATGATGAACCACGAAAACAAGAACAAGGTTTATTACAAATTGATTTGTCTCAAGGCAATGTCGCTATTATTAGTCAAAATGGACAAAGTAATGATTCATTAATTTCGACAATTGTATGGTCCAGTGTATGTGAACATACGCCTAAAGAAATAGCCTTTTATATTATCGATTTTGGGGCAGAGACTTTAAAGAAATTTTCTAAATTTCCACATGTTGGAGAAGTTGTTTTCCAAGATGATATAGACAAAGTTGCAGGGGTTTTAGATCTAGTTATTGAAGAAATTGATCGTCGAAAAGAAATTCTTTCTGATTATAATGGATCTTTTGAATATTACAATAAAGTTAATGAAAAAAAGATGAGTTTAATTGTGTCAATCATAAATAGTTTTGATGTATTTTGTGAAGTGTTACCTAAGTTAAATGATGCAATGACTAATTTATTTAGAGATGCACCAAAATATGGCGTTATATTTATAGTAAGTGTAAATTCTCCAAATGCATTAAGACAAAGACAATTACAATATTTTAATCATATAATTTTAATGCAATTATCTGATGATTCTCAATATAGAACTATTACTAATTGTCGAAAAGGCTTAATACCAAAGAAAACAGTAGGTAGAGGAATTTGTAAAACAGATGCAACTACTAGTGATTCTTATTGCGAATTCCAAACAGCTATAATAGATGAAGAAGAGAAAGAACTCGAAACGATAAAGACCTATGCTGATCAATGTGTTTCATATTACAAATATAAAGTAAAACAATTAGCTAAAATTCCTGATGATGTATCTAGTGAAGATTTAGTTAGTTTCATAACAGATCTTGCTGCTGTACCAATAGGTTATGATTTCTATGATAAAGAAGTATCTAAGTATGATTTTCTATCTGAAAAAATTCATTTATTTACAGGAAAAAGTATAAAAGATAATATGAATTTCTTCTATGGCTTAACGGCTGTTTTAGCAAAAGTTCCAAATGTTAAAGTCAGAGTTGTAGATATGTTAGATTTATTTAAAAAGCCAATTTTAGATATTAAATTATTTAATGAAGACATTGATGTTGTGTTTGGAGCTTTAGAAAAAGATGTATTGACACGTACAGAAACACAAGATTTTGCAGTAAACATTATAATTGGTGCCGGGCAATATAAAAGAAAACTATCTAAAGGTGGCATAGAAATATTTAAAAATCTTCTTGATAAACTACCAAAAAGTAAAAAGAGTATTTATATTTTAATTGATGACTATGATAAATTAAGAATCCTAAAACTAGAAAAGTGGTTTGATCAAGTTAATACAGCTAAAGGTTTGTGGTTAGGAACAGGTTTTGCAAATCAAAGTATATTTACTAATAAGGAAGTTAATTCAGAAGATAAAAAATATGATTATGAAGGTTTAGCTTATAGTATTAATAATAGTGAGTACAAAGTTATAAAAACACTTATGGATGGTGATGAATAATGGAATATAAAGTTTTAATTAAATTATATGTTCCAGAAATAGAAGAAAGTTATGAAATGTATATTCCCATAAATAAATATATTGGTGAAATTTCTGAACTTTTATGTAAATTAGTTAATGATTTATCTAAGGTTTATCCAATAAAAAAGAACGCCTGTTTATGTAATAGGTATTCTGGAATTATATATGATAAAAATAATACTATAAGACAAACTGACATTAGAAATGGAACTGAATTAGTACTTTTTTAAGAAGATGCATCATTATTGATGCACTTTTTAATTTAAATATTTACTATAAGTAAAATTTTGTCAACTTTAAAAAGAATTGTTGCAATTTATATATTAAGTATGAAATAATTAATATAAGCATAGAGTAACTATGTTATAGTTTTATCAGGATAAGTTAGAAAGGAGCAATTAAATTGAATGATGCAGTTGCAGGAATAAACGAGGATGAATTAAGTAGTTTGAGTTTAGAAGTTTTAGATTATGCTGACAGAATATCTGAAATATTTGATAAAATTGATGCATGTATGAATAAGCTACCAAATCACTATCAGGGCTCACCTTGTTCAAAACTTATTGATTATTATAATAATTTAAAAATATATTATCCAGTCATAAAAAATAATATTATAAGTTATTCAGATGACTTCATCGCCTTAATTAAGAAAATGCAAGATAATGATAAAACTTTAGTGACATTGTTCCAAAACTATACTGACGAAACTAAAAACAAAATAAAGTCAATTATGGATTAGGAGGGATAAAATATGGCTTTAAATATTGAAGGTGCTACAATTGGTTTTGATTCTAATAATGTAGAAACAGCTTTGAATAATTTAAATACAAAAGTTATTCAAGATACAATTGTAAAAATGAATAGCAGTATGAGTACTCTTAGAGACTACGTAGATTCTGCTTGGGTGGGAGCTTCTGCAGAACAATTTAAAAATAACATGGAAGCAGATAAGGAAAAGATTGCACAATCTTTACGTGATACTTATGATATATTAAAATCTGAAATGTATCAAATAGTTAATGAAATGGCAACAGCAGATGAAGAATTAATTAAAGGGAGGGCTGAATAATGTCAATTAGAAGTAGTGTTGGTAATTTTACACATAGTGTACAAGATAATTTATCAAGTGTATTAACTACAGCTAGAACTCAAATTGAAGGTATTGTAGGAAGCGTATCAACTTCATTATCAAATATATGGTCTGGTGGATTTACTGGTATGAGTGAAAGTGGAATGGCTGAATTAAAAACACAATTACAAAATTATTGTTCAGAAATCCAAGCACAAATAGACCAATTTGACCAAACAGGAGATATTACAGGTGCTTTAAAAGGTGAAGTTCAAAATGCCGCTTATGATTTTATTGCTGCAATTAAAACTTTACTACAAGCATATGTTTCAACAATGAAACAAGAGATTGCTGAAGCTGATGAAGCATATCAAAACTTTATATCTGCAGGACAAAGTATTTCTTCAGATGTTCAAAGTGCAGCTTCTGATATTCGTTCAAATGCAAGTAATATAAGTTTAGATTAATAATTATATGGAGGTAGTTAGTTATGCCATCACTAGAAAAACTAGAAAATAAGATTGAAAGATATAAGATATTAAAAAACAATCTTAATTCAATTATATCAAAATTGGCTATGGCAATAGATAATGTCGAAAATCTTAAAAATGAGATTAAAGATAAATATCAAGTTGATGATGGTAATACTCCAATTATTTCAAGAACCACTCAATTAAAACAAAATATGAAATCTACATATGATTATTTAAGTAGTAAAGTAATTCCAGCTATAGATTTAGCTCTTCATGGATTAGATGAAAAAGTTGAAAATAAGAAGGAAGGAAAAGAGGAGTAGGTGATTGAATTATGGCGATTTCTTATATTAATACTACCGAAGTGGAAGATATTTCGAAAGATTTAATATCTTTAGTTAATGAATTAAATACAGAAATTAATAATTTATTTACTAGATTTTCAGAAGTGCCAAGTATTACTAGAGAATGGGTTGGAAATCAAGCTCAATTCTATTTTCAAAAAGTTGCTTCTGATAAAGCTCAATATACTGATTTTATAGGTAAATTAAGAGATATAGGTTATAAATTAAGCACAGATGTATATGAAGTTCAAATGTGTATTAATAAAAATAATAATATTGAAACTCAAAAAGGAAGTTAGTGATAATATGAGTAAATTATTGTATCCAAGTGATGGTATTTATAAATATTGTAAAGATTATGCAGAATCTTGTGCCAGTAATTTATCTAAAGCTATCACTGATTGTAATCTTGATGTTCCTTCTAAATTTACTTTTAAAAGTTACTTAGATGGGCTAGATAACACTCTAGAAACATATTATACTGAAATTAATAGTATTAATTCTAAACTAGAAATGATAAATAGTAATTATCAAACTTTATCTTCTGATTTAAAAGAAGGTACACAAAGGATGGTTACTGGTAAAATTAAAGAACGTGAGCGTATGATTCAAAACTAAGTTCAAAATTGAACTTAGTTTTTTTTAATAATAATAACTGAAATATGTAGAAAAACATTGCATATATTTATTATAAGGTGATGAATATGCCTAAATATAAATTACAAGTTTTTCTTATTTTTTTTCTTTCAATTTTATTTATTCAAGTAGTCGATGCAAAAAGACAACAACACTATTTACCTTTATTTGGTAAAGTTATTACTATTGACCCTGGTCATGGAGGTATCGGTTAAATCCAAAATATGAGAAATTGATTATTATGGAAATGAATACTGGAAGTCCGATAATTAATGCCATTACTAAAATATAGTAAATGGGAAAACTTTTATAAAGTTATTAAACGTGCAATGATTGCTTGTAAAACTAGTAATAATAATGTTAATGATCACTTTCCTGAATTCAGGAAACCGATAGTAGGTGGCGATGGTCAATGTATAGCAAATATTAGGTACAACGATTAAAGCTTAAAAATAATAAAAAATGGAGAAATGTTATGAATATTAGTTACACTAAGCAAGGTGATTATTTATTACCTAATTTAATACTAGAAGATAAAAAACAATATATTTTAGATTTTAGTACATTATAATAATGGTGTAATAATTTTTTGAAATTAAAAAGTTATTACGGTTGATAGTAATAACTTTACAAAAATATAAAAATGATGTATAATGCAATCAGAGGTGATATATATGCTTTTAAGAGAGGATTACTTATCTAAAATAAGAGGATTTTATGATTCAAATTTAATTAAAATATTAGTTGGTATAAGAAGATGTGGAAAATCAGTTATTTTAAATCAAATAATAGAAGAATTAAAAGAAAAAAGGAAAATAGATGA
>CANRKG010000012.1 GCA_947631155.1 uncultured Bacilli bacterium | reverse complement strand
AATCTCTTACTGCTGTAGGAATATCTATATTTCCATTATTTACCTTTTTTCCATCATAATTATAGATTCTTGTTCCTGTTTCTTGGACTGATGCTTGAGCGTTTATTCCATAATAGTAGAATGTTGCTGTTATATTTTTTTCATAATTTG
The DNA here is from genome assembly GCA_947631155.1 of uncultured Bacilli bacterium. GTDB lineage: Bacteria > Bacillota_I > Bacilli_A > RF39 > UBA660 > UMGS995. Next base: position 44,763 of record CANRKG010000012.1, on the reverse strand, counting down.
TATAATATGTTGCATCATCTCTTGTTGCTGCTGTTGCTACTGTATATCCTATTGCTGATGCATCATCTGTTGTTGTTAATTTACTTCCTTTTGAACTATCTTGTCCTTCTAGTTTTGTGATATTAAAATTATCTAATCCACTTGCACTATCACTTAATACTTCTTTCATTGTTGTTTCATTTGTAAAGAAATTATTTCTATAGATATTTCTCGTAGTTGCTTTTCCACTATTATAATAATATTGTTTTACTTCTGTTTGATAGATTGCATAATATGTCCCATTTGATTTTAAGTTTTCTATCGTAGCCATTGAGTTTATATTTTCACTTACTCCTTTATATGTTTCTCCATGTTGTCCTCTACTTTCTCTTACTTCTTCTGGTACACTTACACTTCCATATTCTGTACTATATTCTGTTCCATTAGTGGTTGCTGTTTTTGATCCACTTGGTTTTGCACTTGTTATTCCATTTGTTCCATGATAATAGATTGTTGCATTATTTTTTCCTGTATATACTGCATAATATTTTTTATTTGCACTCGTATAAGTATTTGTTGTATTCTCACTTGATTCTGTAGTCGATACTCCTTTATATGTAGTTCCATTTGGTCCACTGCTTTCACTTACCTCTGTTGGTACTGTATAACTACATGTTTCCTCTTTATTATATCTTGTACATTTTACATTATCAGAAACTACATCTTGATTATTACCATGATAATAGAATGTTGCTGTTTCATCCTTTTTAAAGATTGCATATAAAATGGTGTCACTTTTAATATTTGTTAATTCTTGTAAAGCAACTTTAGCATTTTCATCAGTATTCCATCCTACAAATTCCCAATCTTGTCTATAAGCTGATTTATTCATGTTAGCAGAAGAACCATACTCAATCTCTTCAGTTGTTGCATCAGTACTACCACCATTAGTTTTGGCATCATATGTTACTGTATATTTATTGATTATACCTTTAGCTTTTAAAATTGTATTTTTTTCTATTGTATAATTATCTTCTGGAGAACCTACATTAATATCATTTTCATACCATTTTCCATTATTATATCCTTCATTTAAACTAATACTAGGTAATGTTCTTTTACAATTATCAGTTCCTCGAGTAGTATATGAAAGTCCATCAGTTGTGCTAATATTATCACAACTATCATTTAATTTTCCAATAGAATTAACTGATATTTCATCTTTTTCATAATTTACTGTCCATTTTCCACTATAAAATGCATAATATTTTTCATTTTCGGCAGTTACCGATGCCTTAGATGCATTTGATGGAGTAGCACTTACTCCAGTATAACTATTGCCATCTGGTCCTATTGAACTTTCTACTTCAGTAGGTATTGCTACTTCTGAATATACAAAGGAATACTCTTCACTATCTGCTCTTTCTAATAAAGCTGTTTTAGTTCCTGTAGAAGTATTTGAAGTAACAACTTTATTGTTATTATGATAATAAAAAGTAGGCGTTACTGATGCAGTATATACTGCATAATAATTTTCATTAAAACTACTATAGTCATCTACAACTTCAGAAGAGTTAGGCTTAGTAGCCATACCATGAAAATGAGTTCCATCAGGTCCATTTGAATTAGTTATTTCATCTGGTATAGATAAATCGCATGTTTCCTCTTTATTATAAACAGTACATGAATCTGTAGCAGTTGATTTCTTAGTACCATCAAAATAATCAAATGATGCCTCTATAACTTTACTAGTAATAGCATAATATTTACCATTTTCAGAGACAGATTTTCTTTCTTTTTCTTTCCAATCAACTGTTCCTTTTGAATTAGCATCAGTGCTAAATCCATGTTTAGTATATTCCTCTCTAGTTATAGTTGGTGAAATTATACTACATTCAGTATTATAATTTTTAATAGTACAACTACTCTTAGTACTATCAAGACTAGCACCATTTTCATCCCATAATATTTCAATATTTTTATTAGTTATAGCATACCAAGTTTGATTAGTAGGAAATACTTCTGAATCTTTTTCAAGATCAACTGTTAGATTAATTTCTTGGGCACTATTAAAACTTGCTGTTTCTATATCTTTATCACCAGCACCATATCCAATAATGTTAAATTGATCTCTAGTAATTATCGGAGCAATAATTGAACATTTAGTATCTTGAACTTCTTCATTCCAAGCTTCAGCAATATTACAACTAAGTTCTATCTGTTCTGTTGTTGGTTCTCCATTCTGTATAGAAATCGTAGCACCATTTCCAACAAATGTTGCTTTCAATTCTTTTTCAGGAATCATTGTAATTGCAAAAAAATCAGTATTTTCTGTTAATCTTAAACTACCATCTTTTTGAAAGCGACTATCGTTTACTCTTGCGTTTTTGTCACTATTCCAACCTATTTTTTCATATCCTTCACTTACCGTTATATTTGGAATTTTTCCTGACTCAATGATACAACTTTCTTCTATTTCTTCTGCAGGGTTAAATTTTTCGGCAATTGTACATGATGCTGTAGTAGAACTAATTTCCGTAACTCCTGTACCTTGTTTATGGAAAGTAGCTGTTAATGTTTTCTCTTTTTTCTTTGTTATTGTATACAAATTAGTATTTTTATTTATAGATATTTCTTCCATTGCTCCTTCATGAGCATCTTTATTTTCATTCCACCCTAAAAACTCATATCCATCTTTCATGTTTACTTTAGGTAATTTAACCTGACAGCTTTCTTCTTGGGCTTGTCCATTATATGTTTTTGGTATTGTACAACTTGTATTTTCTTCTGTTATTTTATCTATAGATTCTACACCAATACCATTCTTTTCATAACTTACTGTATTAGTTTTATCTGTTCCTTCTGTTTGGGCATACCAACTCTTATCTTTATTTTCACTAGTTAATAATAATTTTCCTGTTGTATAAGTAGTTAGTTCATTTGTATGTTTATCTGCTGCATCTGAATATCCTATAACATTTGGAGTGTTACTATTTCCTGTTATTGTAGGAATATCAGCTGAACAAGTAGTGATAGTTTGTTTTTCATCATTATACACTTCTGGTATTTCACATGTTGTTTTAACATTATCTGTTATTTGTCTATTATCTAATGTTAAAGTATTACCATTTGCATTCCATGTTACACTATAAGTTACAGCATCTTTCTTACTTATAGCATAATAACTAACATTATCACTAACATTAATAGTACCTGTTACTGTTCCTTCACCATGACTATTAGCATCTGTACTCCACCCTAATGCTGTATAACCATTTTTTACTTTTATTGTTGGTAAAACAATACTACAATTTTCTTTATGATCTTTATCCATAACACAAGTAAGTGTAGTTACGTCATTATCTTTGCTATCTACAATTCCAGTAACTCCTGCACCTTGCTTTATAAATGTTACAGTTACTGTTTTCTTTACATTAACTGTAACTGTTTTAGTTATATCTAATACTTTATCTTCCACTGTAACAGTTGTCTCACCAGGACCCACTGCTGTTATTTGTCCATTTTTATCAACGGTAGCAACAGTATTATCATTACTAGAATAATTTACATTACCAGCATTTCCTGATACTCTTAATTGATGTGTCTTGTTACCATTAAGATCTAATTCTACTTTATCATTATCTATTAAAAGATCAGAAACTTGAATTTGTTGAGAAGTAACTTCATTATTTAAATTTCCATAGATATCTGCAATAATTCCACGTTTTAATGTTAAAGTAAATTTACCAATTTTCGTTCCTTTAACATTAATAGTATATTTAGTTCCTCCTTCAACTTTTTGAATACCACTAATATTTATAATTTCGGCTACTTTATCACTTACCATAATATTATTTTCAGTTAAATATTGAGTCTGTAATGGTGATAAATCCATACAAGTAACATCTATTGTTTTAGTATTATTTAATCCTATATATTTTACATTTTCAAAAACACATACTGGAGCTGTAGCATCAATTAAAGTAATTACTACTTCTTTACTAACAATATTTCCATTAGTATCTTTAGCCCATATATAATATGTACCATTTCTAGGAGCAGTTTCTTTTGTCTTATAAGTTTGTACTTCAGATATTTTAATAAATTCTTTAGTAGTTGGTTTTTTATTACTACTTGTAAATAAATATCCATCTACTTTGCCATCAACTGCTGTAACAGTAACATTAAATTGTGCACCATTTTCAACTATAACAGGTTCTGTTGTTTCAATTGAAAGCGAACTATTATCTTCAACAATTACAGTTCTTGTAATTGAGGCAATATTCCCTTTACCATCATCAACAATATATTTAATAACATATGTTCCTACAATTTTAGTATTAACTGTTCCAATAGTTGTAATTTTATTTGAAATATCCTTATTGTTATTATCTTTAGCTGTAGCTCCTAATTCTTGATAACTACCACCTTTTGATACTTTAACTATTGGATTCCCATTTAAAGTAATAGTAGGAACGTATTTAATATTTTCAACAACATTAACTGCACGTACACTTATTCCTTCATTATTATCAGAATCCATAACTTTATAATATACATAATAAACTCCTAATCTTGAAGTATCAATATTATCTACTGTTATTTCTTCGTCATCTTGAAGATATGTATAAGATATTTTAACATCAGTTGTAGCGATTGTATCTTTATCATCAGTAACACTACTAACCCCAAATTCTTGGTAATCACTACCTTTTTCTAAATTTATACTACTAGCTCCATTTAATATAATAACAGGAGTAGCACTACCTATTTCGGTCACAACATTTTCTTGAACAGCACTGACCACAATTCTAGCAGCAAAAGTTTTTCCTTGAACACTATTATCAGCATCTTCTTTTAACCACATCTTAAGTTCATAATCAACTGAATCAGCTCCATCTTTAGCATTAGTTTTTGCAGGTAAAACTCCACTATTTAATAGTAATCCTTCAGTTAATAACTTAGGCTCTGACCAACTACCATCATCCATTTTAATACTGTATTTAATATTTTCTTTTCCTAATGTATTACCATTAACTTCTTTTTCTTCTAAACTTAAGTTATATTTAGCATCTACATCTCCTGTATTTTGAATAGTAAATTTATAACTATCGGTAGTCATACCTTCACTATCACTCATAGGTGCTAAATTACTAAGATTAATTTCTTTTCCTTCTTTAAAAGACACATTAAAAGTACCAGCCACAATTTCTTGTTCCTGAGTATTATCAATAAACACTTTATATAAAGCGTAACTACTACCAGCAAATAATATCAGCAAAAAAAAGACTAAAAGAATTATCTTTGTATATTCTTTTTTATTTCGTTGCTTTATATTATTGTTATTTAGATTAACATTTCTAAAATGATCTCCAATTTTTCCTTTTCTTATTTTCTTTTGATTTTTATTATTCATGGCTCTCACCCTTTAATCTATTATCTCAATAATATTCTACAATATTTTTATAAAATAATAAAGATATTTTATGAAAATTTTATAATATTTTTTCATAGCATATTGTTTGGCTTTTAATATCAATAAATTTTTATATTGTTATATTTTTTATATTAATTTTTTCTTTTTTATGTTATAATATGTCCTAAAAAAAGGATGATTTATATGGAGTTAGTAGTACCTTATGATGAAAATCTTATCAAAAATAATGGTGGCTATATAAATAAAAATGGCAAAATTTTTTATACATATGGAAATCATGATGAATTTGCCTATAATTATTTCAATGATAATAATTCAAAAAATCAATCTATGATGTTAACTAAAGAAGAGCTACAATTATATAAATTATGGTTAGAAAATTACAAATGTGCTTCAGATTCAACATTAACTGACTTTATGGTAGAAGTTTTAAGATTTGATAAAGTTGTTTTATCTAATATTTATAACGAAATTATAACAACATCTACCCTACCACATATAAGATTTTTTAATTACTATTTAATGGAGTGGAATATAAACTGTATTAAACCTATGGTTTATAATAAAGAAAAAAAACGTTTAGAATATATAGATACTACTCCTAATTCACGTATGGCAGAAAATCTCGACAGAAACGCCGAAGATAAAATTTATTACATTAAAAAACATTATTCTTTAGAAGAGAGGCATTCGTTTTTTAAATAAAAAAATGCAAAAAATTGCATTTTTTATTTAGAAAAATGTTGTTCAAATTTTTTAGCTAATATTTTAGATGGATAACTTTTATCGCGTATTAAACCAGAAATACTTTCTCCATTATGTAAATTGTATACGATTTGAGCTAAATATTGTGAACAATCAACAACATTTAACCATTCCTGTTGTTTATAATCATTATTAATATAACTTAAGTTAGTAGTATAAACACTATCAAATTTACCTAAATCATAATAATCTTGAAATTTTTCTATTCCCATAGTAAATAATGAAAATGTACTTATAGCATAAATATGAGCTACTCCCCTATTTTTAAGTTCATCTATAACATCTAAAAGTGATGAACCCGAAGCAATCATATCATCTATTACTATAGCTGTAGTTCCTTCTATATTATTACTACCAGAATATAAATGTTCAATAATTGGATTTTTTCCATCAACAATACTGTTATAATCTCTTCTTTTATAGAAAGAACCAGCATCTTTATTTATATATTCACTATTGAAAGAGTTTAAATAAAAATTCATTCTACCTGTTGCCCCAAAATCAGGAGCTACAAATATTATATTTTGTAACTCTTCTATATCAGTATCATTAATAAATTTCTCTAAGATTGTATTAGTAGCAAATACATTATCAAATTCTGTTTGAAATAAAGCTTGTTGTACACCTTCATCATGAGCATCAAATGTTATTAGTCTACTAATATGTGGATCAATATCTAATTCATGTAAATAAGTTGCACAAGTTAAAGCTTCTCGTCCTATTCTTCTATGCTGTCTTCCAGCATATAATAATGGCATAATTATGGATAATCTTTTAGTATGGCATTTACAAGCACCTATTGTATCTTTTAATTGTGCTGCTAAATCATTAGGAGATGTATGATTAATAAATCCATGCATTTTATATGGAATTGAATAATTACCTATATCAGTAAAAATATAAACGTCTTCATCACGAACTGAATCTAATAACTCTACTTTTCCATGTCCATCATTAAACCAACTTTCTTCAATTTTTACCATATAAGTATCTTTTTTATTACCATATAAATTTACAAGATGCTTATCAACACTCTCTCCTAATTCTTTAGCACTTTGCAATACTATTAATTTTAATTTTTTATCTTCATTACCCATAAATCCTACTTCCCCCAACTTTCATATTTTGATTATATCAAACTAAAAACATATTTGCAAATATATAACTAAAAATTAATTAAATATACAACTATAAAAAGAAACTAAATGTATTAGTCTTATAAATTATTATTTTTATTATAATTTTCTATATATTTAGGAAAAATTTCAATCCATTTTTCAAAGTCTTTAGTATCATTAAAAGAATATAACTTATAACCGCTTTAGTATATTGTTTAAATTTTAAATTTAAAAATTTTTCACTAAATTTCTGACCATCTATAGTTTGACCCTTAGCACACATATTTAAAAATTTTATATTATTATTATTATTTGATAAATATTCTAATTTATCTTTTTTATATTTCACCAAAATACTTTCTTATTTAAATAAATCAACTTTTATTTTATACAAGTTTCATTGCATACTATAATAACATAAAAAAGAACTTTTTGAAAGTTCTCTATATTAAATCAAAAGAGTTTTAATAGATTCACTACTAGCATATTTATCTACAGCTTTCTAGCATATTTATCTACAGCATTTTTATATTCCTTAAGGCAATCTTTAAAAGAGTAAACTTTTGTTTTTGGTTTTGTTTTTAAATATTTTTTTGTTTGTTTTTCAAAATGTTTTGCATTGTTTTCAAAATATGTTTGTATTTCATCATAAAGATTTATATTTTTCAATAATTCAGCTACTTTATTCATATTCATATTATTTTCCTTGGCTAATTGAAAAATCATTTCATAATATACATCAGCATAAGAGTAATCTAAATATCCAGTTATACCATGTGTACCTTTACCATTATATATAAAATAATTCTCCTTCGGTTCATTGAATCTTACATTATCATCACCATCTAAACTTTTTTGAATAAAATCAGAATATAGCTCTGATTCTATTTTATATAAATATGAATTTTTAAAATCAACATTGGAAATAATAATTTCCGGAAGTGGCACATAGTAACCATATAATTTGTCATTTCTCATTGTTTTTACTCCACCATAAAATCCAAATCCATTTTCTTTTATAATATTATTAGGTATTACAAATTGTCCAACTGCTGGATAAGATATTTTATTTTCTTTTCGAAAATACTCAGCATGATCTGCAAAAATAAAAAAATGTTTATAGGAAATTCCTGGCTCATAATGAAATGTATTTTCTCCTTTAATTAATGCTTTTTGATAATTATGATTATTAATCATTGTAATTATTTCTTTACTAGTTAAACATCGATATACAATCATAAAATTCCCCCCATTGAACATTCTAATATAAATTTAGTTAGTTATTGTACACTAAATCGTTATATTTTTCAATAATTATTTTGTTAAAAAAAATAATTAATCTATAGTAATTTTGACATAAGCTTCACAATATAAAAACGTACTTTTATCAAGTACACTTTCTATTTTTACTCGAAAAGTCCGAGTTCCATATCAATTTTGTACCCTAAAGGAAGGAGTATGACAACTTTTAAAAAATTAATTTTCTGCTAAATTAGTTGTTAGTTTATTATATTGTTTCTTTGATAAATATTTTTGTACAATTCCATATAGCAAAAATCCTATCCAAACACCTATTATACCTAATGGTGTAAGAGATAAAATATATGCAAAAATAATCTTAATTATTGAACTTATCATATTTCTTTGCGCCAAAAACTTAAACTCTTTCATACCTCTTAGTATTGAAAAATAGTATGTTGCCGACATGGTTATGTATGCACATAATATAGATATAGGAAAAACTTTTAGAAAAATAATTTGAAGTTCTTTTTCTCTAAGTGAGATTAACATGATTATTATTGAAATAAATGCTGTAATAATAGGCAGGATTATTGAAAAATAATTAATTAACTTTTTTGATATACTTTTTATTCTTTGAATATAATCTTTTTCCCTTTTTCCATTAGCAATACCAATGCTGATAGTTATACCATCACCAAATCCTTGAATAAATGATTCATATATATTAGATATTTGAATTAATATAACATGCACAGCATATTCTAGATTTCCCATTCTAGCAACAATAAGATTAAATAAAAAATTATCAATTCTTGAAGCAATTCTTTCAATAAAATTCCACTTAAATAATTTTAGTATTTGTTGAAAGTGAGATTTTACAAATTTTAGTGTAATATCTTTAATTGAATAAAGCCATAAATAAATCAATAGAAAGGTATCAATAATTACTGTAACTAAAGCAACACCTACTATTCCATGCCCCATCTTAACTGCTAATAAATCTAATATCAAATTTAATATTACAGCAATTATTCTTAATTTCAATATATTTTTTTGATTACCTATTGTTCTTTGATAACCTGAAAGAACTGTGACTAAACTACTTTGCATAAAGCCAGTTAATCTTATAGTTAAATATGCAAGCGCTATTCCATCAACTTTGAATAATGGTGGAAATATAGGTTGGATTAGATAAATAAAAATAATTGTTATTAGTGAAATTATGATTGTTAAAATAATTGAGTTTCCAACTATTAATTGTACTTTATTTTTATTATTTTCACCTAATGAATTTGCCACTAACGTATTATTAGATACATTAATAGTTTGAATACTCATTTGCATCATATTAATAATTACAGACATTGCACCAAGTGCTGCTAATTCTTTTGTTCCAACTAGGGATATAACTAAAGTATCGACAAGAGTCATTAAAATATTAACTAAGTTTTCAAATGCTATTGGCAAAGATATTTTTAACTGGGATTTTACATCATATACTTCTTTCATTTTACCACCTAATAATTTTTATTATTATAATAAAATTAATGCAAATTTCTATGACAATTTGCAAGTGTGTTTTCTATATTGACAAATATATCAATTTCAATCCATAAATATTTTATCATAAATTTAATCATTTTAAAACTCGAACTATGAAAGTCCGAGTTTCCTATCAATCTGGTAGCGACGGAGGGAATCGAACCCACGACCTTTCGGGTATGAACCGAACGCTCTAGCCAGCTGAGCTACATCGCCATAAAAGTAAGCAATATAATAATAACATATTTACTTATATTTTTCAATCTTTTTTTTTAATTTCTTTTTCTAGTTATTATTATATACTATTAAATATAAAATATTAAAAGAAAAAAGGACTAAACAGTCCTTTTATTAAAAAGTTTTATTCATGAGTTTTGATGTTGAAAGTTATATCCTGATTAACGTTATCCAAATAAATTTCTTCATCAAAATCATTAGTTGCCCTTTTAAGTTTAAAGTAAAATTGCTTTCTTACCTCAGTGCTATTTGGATAACCCCTAACTTGACCTGTAAGTTCACGAACACAGTAATAATCATTTTTACATTGCTCTTCATCTTTCTTATATCTTGTAAGTACTTCTTGATATTTTTCCTTTGAATATTGTACATCTTTTACTAATGCTTCATAGAACTCTTGAGCATATTCTTGAATATTAACTTCTGTTCTCAGATTTTTTATTTTTGTTGAAACTTCTGAGAACCTAGCTTTCTTATAATCATCTATAGTTTGATATGTATTATCAGAAATTCTACTAATAGCAATATTATCACTTTTATAATTATTAACTGTTTTGGTTCCTTTAGATTCATCATTTATATCATTGTTAATTACATGGGATACAGGATTACTATTACTAGCAAATTCTATAAATCCTTTATCATAACCAGCATAACCTAACATTTCATAACTAAACCATTTTAATGAATACGAGTCAGGTCTACCATCAGGATTATTTGGTTGATACCAATGAACTACGTTAATTCCTTCACCACCATAAGAGTTATTTCCACGTGAACCAACTTTATATATACCTGGATAAATCATTATATTATTATCTATTAAATCATTCATAGTTTTTAACTTATCATAATCAAAGTCACTTATTTCACTTAATTGTGTAAATCTAGAAGTTTCACGAGCACGATATTTACTACCCTCAGAAGTATATTTTTCTTGATTAGGATAACTTACTTGCACACCAATCTCTTTCATTTCTTCTGGAGTTAGTTTTAAGAATGCTTGTGCTTCTATATAATCCATAGCATAAATTGTCTCATACATTTTTCTATAGAAATCTTTGATTTTATCTGGTGAATCAATTCTTGATGGATTTAAGTTTGTTGCTACTTCTGCATCACTATTAAATTTTATGGATAAATTCATAACAACACCTAAACCAAATTTTTGCATTAAGAACTCATCAGCATAATCTTCCCCACCTGCATCAAATCGACGATCTTTATCTCTAAAGAAAAGTCTATCATCTAAATAGTGTGCTGTCTCATGAGACCAAGTAGCCCATGTAGGATGTCCTTCATCAATTTTACCATCATTTTTAATATTACTATCCATGAATCCAGCAACATTCCATTCTATTCGATCACCCCAGTTACCAGCATTAACACCATAATTAGCAGGCCAAATATTTACAACTTCATCAAAGTTTTTATGGAAGGGTTCTTCTGTTGAATATGGATTATTATAAACTCCTGCTCCTGTTTCATCTTTAGTAGTTCTCTTATCTACTTGATACAAATGAATATCATTAAATATTTTTGAATCTTGTAGTATAGAATAAGCAGTATTATAGTAAGATGTTATTCTTTCAACATAGACATTCATTTTCTCTCTAAACTCCTTAAGTTCATCTGGATTATTAGGATTTTTCATATATACTCTTTGAGCACCAATTGTAAATTGAGCAGGAGCCGAAATAATATAAGCTGCAGTATCAGGAAGAGTTAATATTGGAAGTACAAAGTTATATACTCTATAACTATTATTTTTATATTCATCATCTTCATGACTAAAGTGATCCCACAATGTATATTGAATATCTTTTTCATGACCTTTTACAGGTATCTCTTCTAGAATACCTTTAAATTGACTACGTGTCCATTCATTCATATCTTTATCACTAAAATGAGTTACAAGATATTCTAATAAGTTAGATATATGTGCATATCCAGTATAACTACTAAAAATATTATTATATTTTGTATCAGTTGTACTAGTATCAAAATTAGAACCGCTATAATCTCCTAAGTATAACTCAACTATCTTATCAAAAGTTAATCCTTCATAGAAACCTTGCATATTAAACATAACAAAGTCATATACTTTCATTCCTTCTATATCTAAGTCATAGAAACGTCTAAAGTAGTTATAAACATATAAGGCTTTTTCTATTTTTTGATTTTTCTTAACTTCTCTTTCAATATAATTATTAATAGCATCATCATCTAAAGTATTAGTATAATTACTATTAGATAAATATTTTAATACAAATTCTTTTAATTCATTTTTAGTAGTTTCATTATAGAAATCTCTATATATTCTAGAATCAGCATTTGTAGTTAAAGTATCTAAATTATCTGTATAATCTAAGTCTTTCAAATAATTAGTTAAGTTATTTACAACTTGAGAAGATGAGTTTATTACATAGTGATTATAGTTATAGTCAATACCTAATTCTAAAATCTTATAAGTTGCGACCATATCATAAGTTTTTTCATAAGTAACGTTATATACTTTTGATTCTCCGTTTTTAAATATTAATTTTATTTTCTTTATTTTCTTAGGATTATCATTAGTTAAATAAGTTACTAAATTACCATTTACATCTACTGGTGCAACATGTGTAAGTACTTGATTTGTTAATAATTCATCATTAATATTACTTCCACTTTCTATTATTTTATCACTATCATAGTATGGCATTAGTTTAAGTAAATTAGCATATAATGTTTCTTTTGACTCGTCATAGCCATCAGACTCCGTATCAGTTAAATTGGAAACTTTTTCCATTTGCAAAATAGGATTATTTTCATAAGATATATCATCATTTAAAAGCCAAACATCATCATCAAATAGAGCATTATCACTAAATAATTTATTATTTACATCATATTTTGTAATATGATTAACTCCATCTACATCACTTTCGCCATCTTTTACGTAATAATTATTTTCGGCTTTTCTAATTTGATTTGAATTAGCAAAACCTTTATTACTACCTGTTCCTAACGCAACATTATTTATATAGGTTGAAGCATTATTATAAGAACAAGCAAGATCACATGATATAGCACCACTTACAGTAACATTAGTATAACAATTTTTAATTGTACTTCCTAAAGCATTTCCTACTAAAGAAGCCGTAAAGTTAGCACCATTATATACTTTACCCGTTGCATAACTATTAGTAACAGTGGAATTTTCTGTACAACCTGCAAGTCCTCCATTTTGTTGTTTATTATTTCCAGAAACATTAAGATTAGCATTTTTAACACCACAGTTTTCAATAATAGTATTTTCTTTAGCAAGACCAATTAATCCACCATTTTGTCCATCTTCTGCGCCTGTTTTAGTAACATTATTTACAATAATATTAGAAACTTTCGCACCATTAGTTTGATTAGCTAAGGCACCTTTTCCTTTTGTCCCTAAATTAACATCTTTTAATATTAGATTATCAACTTTTCCATCTTTAATTATTTTATCAAATAATGGTTTAGATAAATTTTTAATTGTATAACCATTTCCTTTAAGTGTTCCCTTATATTCTGTTGTAACATAAGCTATATCATTAGTATCTTCTATACTACTTGCATCATAGTTTTGATTTAACTCTACATCATTACCTGCTTGTAGTTTTAAAAGTAAAGCCTTAAAAGCATCAGCAGGATGAGTTTCATTTATAGCATTTTTCCCTTTAATAGAACCAAAAACAACTTTTATTTTTTTTGCTTTAGCTCCTTCTTTAGTTACATATTCATATTTTAAAACTAAAGTTAAAGTATCATCTGTTTTAATAATTTCATCTATTTTGGCACGAGCAGTTGGAAGACTTTCCATAGAAATTTCAACAAAATATTTGTCTTTTTCTTTTTCAAGATTATCTATATTAACTGTATCCTCTAAAGTTATTTTATCATTATCTGATTTATATAAACTAATATCGGTAATATCTTTTAGTTCAATATTATTTTCTTCTAAAGATATTATTTCATCTAATAATGTAACATCTTTATTATAATTATCGCTACCATTTTTCTTATAAATATCACGATCATAATCATTAATTACTTTAATATAATATCTTAAATTATCTTTATTATGATTAAATGTAAATTCCTTTTTTAATTCTTCATTATAGACTTCAATACCTTTTTCATCAGTTATTATAACTCTACATTTACCAATAAGTGAATTATCATAATCTTTTAAATCTAATGTAACTCTAACTTTATCATTTAAAGCTTCATAAGTAAAATCATCAATAATAGGAACATCTTTTAATACTTCTGGTTTAAATTTATGAGGTTTTTGTAAAGTTACTTTTTTACCATTACTTAAAATAATATCAGTAACTGTAATACTCTTTTCACCAGAACTATTATACCCATCTAATATCAATTCATAACTACCATCAACTACATTTAAAGGATATTCTTTAGAATCAATTATTACTTTTTCACCTAATGCTTCTAAACTTTCTGGAATTCCAGAAATATCAAATTTTAATTTTATTTTTTCATTTTTCTCAAAATATTTATTTTCTTTTGCACTTATAATTTTATCATTTTGAATAGAAATATTATTATAAGTATTTTGATCATATAATCCATATTTATCTTTATAAAGAACATCGTCTTTAAAAGAATTCTTATCATCAGGGGTATTATTTAATTCATCAGTATCTAAATCATAATCACCTGTAAATACTAAATCTAAATTTTCATTTTGAGTAATATTTGTAAAAATCTTAGTATTATGGCCTTCTTTAATCGTAGCAGTACTATCTCCTAATTTAATATTTCCTGTAAAGTTTTCTTTTTCTTCAGTCTCATCTAAAACTACATCAAAATCAAATTTGGCTTCTTTTTTATCGTAATCATCAGTAATTATTAAGTTTTCTATTTTAGGTTTATCTTTTAAAATATCAATTGTAAGTTCACGATCGGCAACTGAATACCAATCAGTTTTAGTCATATTGTAATATCCAGTTATACCAAGTTGTACTCTAGAAGCTGTTATCTTAAAAATACCTGCTTTATTTGGTACTGTTAATTTTGCTTTAACAGTATAACTATTTGCATCTGACCTAATTCCCGTTGCTGGATAATTAAGACCATTTATAGTTACAGATTGTAAGTTATTATAGTTATAGTTTGTCCCCCATTTTTCTTTGGCAATATTTTTAACAGAATCCCCTACATGAATAACAAACGCTATTTGAAAATTTTGTTCTCCTTTAGCTTGATATACACTACTATCTAGTCTTTGGTTATTATTATTAGTTATATACATATCTTGAATGTATATATCATTCTCAGTTGTAGTTAATATACCTTCTTCACTAAGACTTATATTTTTATACTTATATTGATCAGCTAAATCATAATCTGCTAAAACTTTAACGGTATAATAACCTTCTGCAGTACTTGCGTTAGTTTTATAATTATAAGATAATGCTACATTAATATTATCATCAAAGTTTAAATCTTCTTTTTTAATTTCATGAGTACTAATTGTTTTATTAGCAGAATCAACTAAAACAACAGTTAATTTATTAGTCGATTTAAACTCATCTACTAATTTGAAAGTTGCATTAATAATTTTATCATCTTTATTGTTTGTTAATGAAAGTCCTTCTACTTTAGGTTTTTCTTTTAATACAGTATAAGTAAATTTATTTGTATTATAATCTTTTTCATTTTCAAAAGTTTTTAAACTATTATCCATGCTTACACTATCTAATGTAACAGTATGACGACCTGGAGTCATTTTGGCATCATCCAATGTTATTTCATAATTATCTTTTGATAATCCTCTAACACTATATTCGATAGGTTCACCATCATCATTTGTTAAATTTGCTTTAGTTACAATGCTACTTCTTGTATTGGTACTCTTAAAACTTAAAATAGGTTTTTCATTAGGTTGTAGAGAGTCAGTAATAGAAGCATCTGTTAATTTAAAGTTATAATCTCCTCCTACTACAAAAGACTCAGAAGACATTTCTACATCTGTCTTTTCATTAGGACCATTTTCTATAGAATCCAAATCATAACTTCCGGTAACTTTTACTGTGTAAGTATCACCATCAATAAATTTATATTGTATTACTCCTGTTCCTGTCTTTTGAACATCTTCTTCTTTTACTTTTGTACCATTCTTATCATAAATCGTAATTTTTCCACTAATAAATGCTTGATCATCATCTAAAAGTTCGTAATTTATATAGTCATTTTTTTCACTTAAATTTAATTTATTAACATAAGGCATATCTTTTAATATATCAATAGTAAGTTTTAAAGATTTCTTTGGTTTAATTACTATATCATTTTCTAAAATTATCTTTTGTATTGTATAATTTTTTATACCATAAGTTGTCTCTTCATCTAGTTCAATATAGTAAAGTCCATCAACTATACTAGTAGGAATAATAGTATCATCATCTAATACAAATGATTTTATATTTTCACTTGGAGAAATTTTAGAAGATATATAAAATGGTATTTTTTCATTTTTATTTGCATACTTACTTTCAGCAATTCTTTCTTGAATAAGTTCGGCAATATAAATCTTAAATTCATGGGTATCTATTAGGGCATAATCTTTCTTTTTATTATCTTCACTATTTTTATCAGAGTCTAAGTCATAATTTACTTTAATATCTAAATTATAACTACCTCCTGCTTCTAATTTTTCAGCAAGATCATCTAACTTTATTGTAACTTTTCCATTATCGTCAATATACTTCTTAATATCAAATTCTTCTACTACCTTTCCCCCATTACTAATTATTACTTTACCTATATTATCTTCTAAAGTATTTTCTGGATCTTTTAGAGTAAACTCAACAATAGGGAAACCTTTAGTTTCATCAATTAATAAATTTTCTATTGTAGGTCTAGCTTTTAATACCTCTACTTCTAAAGATATATCTGTATCATCCTCTTCATCGATTTCGTCTTCGTCTAATACATTTTCATCTATTACAACTTTATTAATTTTTATAGGAATCTTTCCAGTCTTTTCTAAATCAAGACCTTTTACTGTAACGCTGTAACTACCATCATCGTTAGGAATAACTGGTAAATTTTTTCCATTTATATTAATTTTAGTAACCTTTGCATTTTCACTTTCAGGTTCAATTGTGGCATTAAATTTTAAAGTAACATCTTTAGTACCTTTTTCTACGTAATAGATTTCTTTATCAAAATCTAAAGTAACATCAAAAACTTTAAGTTCATGTTTAAATATCTTTTTGTAATCATTTACCTTATTTGTAGTATCATTATCTAAATCATAAGAATAGTATATCTCTACATTATAAACATTTCCTTCTTTTATATCTATATTGTCAAAACTAAATTTTTTATCTTTTAAATCTAAATCTTCTTTGAAAATTTCTTTGTTTTCTTTTTCGTTAGTTATTTTTATTTTTGCTTCTGTTGCGGCATCATCTAAGTCTTCGAAAGTAAATGTTATTTTATTATCTTTTTTATGATATGTAAAATTCTTTATTTCAGGTTCATCTTTAAGTACTTCATATTTTATATCATAATCACATAACATTTTTGTACCATCTTCAAGTAAGACTTCAGAAATATGGAAAGTCTTAGATCCTTGTGAATTTGCAGCAGTAAGATTTATAAAATAAGTATCATTCTCTATTTCTACATTTTTTTCTTCTCCATCAACTGTCGCTCTGACAATTGCTTTTTTTATTTCTTCTGGTTCAAATGAAGCATCAAACTTAAATTTATATCCTTCATTTTTCTTTAAATATATTGTCTCATTACTTTCTGGTTTAATTTTAAGATTACCAACAGTAATAGTCTTTGGACTATCTTTAATAATTTCTTTTTTATAATTATTTTTCTTATTATCATGATTACTATCTAAATCATATTCTCCAAAAACAACTACAGTATATACTCCACCTAATTCTAATTTTTTATCTTTAAGATTAAGTGTAACTGGAAAATCTAAAGAGTTAAAACTTTCTTCATAAATTTCTTCAAAATTATCAAAGTCATCAGATTCTATTTTATTTCCTTCTTCATCAAACTGATCAAGAATACCAGAGCCTTCTAGTGCTTCTTTAATTTCTTCTTCAGTAACTTTTCCTTTAAAAATTACTATTTCAGCACTTGTTAAAGATTTATCTTTATCATCTAAATCAAATTTTAAATTCATATCTTCGTATTTTCCCTGTTTACTTTCAATGTTAATTACAGGTACATCTTTTAATATCTCTTTAGTAATCACTAAGTTAGTATTACGTTCTTCTCCATTAGATAATTTAACTCCATTAATTACAAAATTATGAGGTCCGGCCTTAGTATAATTATCTACTAAAACAGAATAACCTCCATTCTTATATTCTACATTATAGTATTTATTTTCAATTTTTACTTTAGTAATTTTAAGATCGCTAGGCTTTATTGTAGCCTTAAACTTAAGTATTATTTTTCCTTTTTCTACATAATACTCATCATTATCTGTTTCATCATCTTTTACTTTACTTAAAGATACAGCCGCACCTTTTGTAATAGATTCTACAGTATGTCCTGCATCTCCTATATCAACACGTCCATCATTATTTGTATCATAATTTCTAAAACGTCCGCCACTGGTTTTATTTTTACTACTATTATCTATATCTGTTGCAGTTGTTTTAGTACCTTCAATATTAATTAAATAATCAATAATTTCTTCTGCATCTTTATAATCTTTCTTCCCATCACGATTAACATCTTTTTTATTAATATTTATAATAAATAAAAGTATTATTAATAAAATTATAATTACTTCTATACCAATTAAATAGTGTAGAGATTTCTTTTTAGCATCAGTTTTAAAATTAATATATATAATTACTATTAATAGAATAAACGCTAATATAGAAAGTAAAGTTATAACTTTACTTGTAGGAAATACTATAATAACTTCTTCTTTATCTTCTGTAATTTTATTTTCTTTATTTTGAGGTATAACTTCTCCATCTTTTGCATCTTTTGTTACTGATACTTTAGTAGAAACTTTATCTAAAGTCTTTTTACTATTTCCATCAGAATACGTTATATTTGTAAGAGCAATGTTAGTATCTCCCACATTAGCATCAGCTTTTACTTTTAAATGAACAGTAAAAAGCGTCCCATCTTCATCAGCAATTTTTCCAGATTTATTTATAATCCCAAATTTATTAGTATCTTCATTATAAGTAACACTTGACATTTCACCTACAGAAAAATTACTATCATCTATTCTTTTAAAGACATTTTTATCATATTTAAGTGTCGCAAGCAAAGCATAAGCGTCTAAATCACTTGAAACACTAGCACTTACAGTAATTTCATCTCCTACTTCTAAATCTTTTTTATCTATTTTTAAACTTACTTTTTCGCTTGCTTTAACATTATTAAATGGAATTAAAACAATAGCTAAAAAGACAATTATTAAATATTTGATTTTTCTATATTTCATTTATCTCTCACCTGCTCTTTAAATTTTTACTTGTTCTATATTATTCTATTATATTATTTAAAATAACACAACTTTTTTTGACAAAATTCACACAAAAAAAAAGAACTATATTTTTAAGTTCTTTTAATTAAATCTTTTTTTATTGTGTAACCAATTCCAAATACACTAGTGAAATTTAATATCATTAATAGATTTAAGTTAATATTAGGTGCTTTTTAATTATTTTCTTGATTCATAAATTTTCTCTTTCACTAATTTAAACACCAATAATTTATTTCTGTTATTTCCTCTTTTTGTTTTCTTATATTTGTATCTGTATGAACTTCAATTTCCCATTCATTATCATGATATCCATATGAAGATGATATCAATCCATCAGTATCATCTGTCATTTCTTCAATCGTTTCACTGAAATGATTATAATATACATTTATTGGTTTAGTTTTATAGGTTTCTTTTACAACATCAATAGTACTATCAGAAGTTACATTGCCAGGAAAAACTATTTTATTTGCAATGTTTCTTTCATTGGCTTCCAATATTTTATCATACTCATCAGCATCACTTGGATATATATTAATCGTTATTCCCGTAACTTTATCATTTTCTATATTTACTTTAAACATTAATTCAGAATTATAACCAGTTCTTTTAGGAATTCTAACGATTCCATCCCAAATGTCATCATTAATAATTTTAGTATTTAAAGTTTTTTCAAATTCAGATACATCACAAGGCAATTGAATCTTTTTTCCTAAAATTTCGACTCGCCCACTTTTCCAAGGTGTATATTGATTTTCAGAAATTGAGAACATAATAAAAAATACTATTATTCCAAGAATGAAAATTCCTACAATTGATAAACCTATAATTAAGGGGGTGTTTTTCTTTTTAGGTGAATTGTTATTAGTTTGTTGGTTATTCATGGGTTGCTGATTATTTATTGGTTGGTTATTCATAAGTTGTCCGTTATAATTTTGATTATCCATTTATTATTACTCCTTTCTATAATTAAAATTATATAACATTTCACCACTCAGTCAATATTTTTTAGCAATAAGATTATCCAAAAATGTCTATATTGTAAATTTTAATTACCAGTAATTTCTATATTCCTAACAAATAATTTTTTGAAACCAATTAATTTATATATATTATTACAAGTACTATTATTAAACCAGAAAAGGAGTGATTATATTGGCAAATAAAACAGATACTACTGAATATATATCAAAACATGCAACCAATAATAAAATTAACCCTATTCCTAATTCGAAAACTAGGAAAAAATTAGTAAAAAAAAATCGCTTACGTCTACTTCCATTTTGTATTCTAATTATCTTTTTTGCTAGTATTATGTTTATATGTCTTTATAAAATATTTTTCTGGTATAAAGATAATGTAAAAATCAAAAAAATAAATGATGATATTAAAGACGAAGTTAAAATTAATGAAGCTAATACCGAAGGTGAATTTGTAAATCCAGAAGCAGATAAAAAAAGTGATTATTGGTATTATGTAGATTTACCTTTTTATGAGGTTGATTTTACTAATTTATTAACAAAAAACAGTGATACAGTTGCTTTTATTCATATGAAAAATACTAATATTAATTATCCAGTTGTTCAATCTAAAGATAATAGTTATTATTTAAATCATGCTTTTGATAAAAGTTATAATAAAGCGGGTTGGGTTTTTATGGATTATCGTAATAACATAAATTCTTTAAATGATAATACAATTATTTACGGTCATGGAAGATTAGATAAAACTGTTTTTGGTTCATTAAAAAATGTTTTATCAGTTAATTGGCAAAAAAATAAAGATAATTATGTTATTTGGTTATCAACTCCCAATGAAAATATGATGTTTCAAATCTTTTCAATTTATACTATTCAAAGTGAAGGTTATTATATTGAAACTAGCTTTGAATCTCGTGCAAGTAAAGAAACTTGGCTTAATACTATGAAACAAAGAAATACTGCTCCTATTAATACTCCTGTTGATATAAATGATAAAATATTAACACTATCAACTTGTCTAAATAATAATGGTGATCGTATAGTAGTTCAAGCCAAATTAATTAAAAGGCAAGTAAGATAAAATCAGTTCAAAAATGAACTGATTTTTTTAATTATTAAATTTCTTTATTGTACAACCTAATCCTATACTACTAAAAATAAATAATCCAATTAATAGATATAAATTATCAGCCGTATTTGGATTTAACTTTTTAGCTTCTTCAATTCCATTGAATAATACTTCATTACTATCTTTAGCAATTAAAATTACTTTAGTTGGATCTATTATTAAAGTAATAGTTTGATCTTTTTCAAAATCTTCATTTCTAGTACCTGAATAATCCCAATCAAATTCCCATGAAAATACAATTTTTTCACCTGCTGCTAGAGCTTTTTCTAATTTTTCTTTTGTGATAGCATAAAAATAAAGTCCATCTGCTTCAACATCTTTTATTTCACCACCACGTCTAACCTTAGGTTTAGAACTAGCTTTTGCTGGTTTATTAATTTTAAATCCAGGCCAAGCGGCATCAATTCCTCTATTTAAACTATCTTTGTCCTTATCAATCATTTTTAAATTAAGGGTATCGCAAGTAATTGTAATGTTTCCTTGTGCATCTTTCTTTTGCGAACAAACACTACCATCTAAAACTGTATCTTTTCCAGGATTTAAAGTAATTGTAGCCTCTAGACCTTCTTTAGCCCAAACACTAGGTATTATCATAAATCCCATAACTGTAATTAATAGTAAGTTAATAAATTTTTTCATTGCTACCTCCTTTTCTTAATATTATTGGTGGCAACAGTTTGAATTTTAGTAATAGTTTACTCTATTAATTTAAAAATTTTGTTATAATGTTATTTACTATTTATACAAAATAATTTATAATTAAATTAATACGAGGTGAAGTTATGAGGACCTATTATACAGCCCCAATTAAACTAGCGACTTTTACAAACATCACTATTAATAATGGTAACATAAAATATGACCGAAATGATTCTATTATAGATCATGGTGTTATTTTTTATTATAATCGTTTTAATAGATTAGTAAGAGAAGATACAAAATTTCCAGTTACTTATGAAGAAGATGTGGAAGATTTTCTTAAGTTTTATATTAATTCAACTAAAGAAAATATTCCAACAGAAGTACCTGTTCAATATATCAATATAGATGATTTAATTCCTATTAATAACAAAGCTAAACAAAAAAGAAAGATTTCCGATGTAAGATGAATTAATAATAATTAATTCGTTTTTTTATCTATAAAACAGCAATAACATTTTAGCAAAGACACTTTGCATAATAGGTCTTCTAATTTTAAATTTAGGTTTATCACTTTCTATTTCTTTAATTATTTTATTAATTAAAGAATCTGTAGTTTTACTTTCTATTAAAGTAAACATATTTCTCTGAATTTTATTAATACTATCTTTATTTCTATAAATTTTATTACCTGGTTCTAAAAATTTATTTTTATTATCAATCATTACTTGATTAAAACCTGTTTTATAGGCTCCAGGTTCAATTAAAGAAATTGATATATCTTTATCTTCTAAGTATTTCAATTCCTCTTTTAATGTAAATGCTAACATTGATATAGCTGCTTTGCTAGATGTATAACATCCTAAAAATGGTATAGGTAACATACTAGCAATTGATGATGTAATTAGTATCTTTCCCTTTTCATGCTTTTCTTTTTTTATTTTATAAAATTCCTGCAATAATGTAAAAGAAGCAAAAATATTAGTTTCATAGTTATCTCTTAAAACATCAATATCCATATATAATAAAGAACCACCATTACCAATACCGGCATGATTAACTAAACAATCTATATTTAATACCCTTAATAATTTTCTATCTTCTTTTTCTCTAATATCTAGTTTAAAACATAAAATATTAAGATTTAATTCTTTAATCTTATCTTCTAGTGATTTTAGTTGATTTTTAGTATGTGTGGTAATGTAGACTGTATGATTTCTTTGAGACAATTTTGTAGCCAAATCAAAGCCAATTCCACTAGTCGCACCAGTTATTAAAATTCGCATATTGCATCACCATTTATAGTATGCCAAATTTCTACAAAAAAAACTCATAAATTAATGAGTTTCTTTTAAAATAATAAATGATACACCTTTTTTTTCATTTTTAATTGAAATATCATATCCAATTACATTTAATGTTTTTTTAACAATAGATAATCCTAAACCAAAATCACCTTTAATTCCTTTACGATATGGAGTAAATATAACTTCTAAAAAATCATCATCAATTTTATCGCCATCATTATATAGTGTTAATTTGTTTTGTTTAAGTGTAATTTTAATAGTTTTTTTAGCATATCGCATAAAATTTTCTAATAGATTATCTAATATTGTCTCCCAATGTTCATAAGTTCCATAATAGATAGATTTCCTATCTTTATCTAAAATAAAATCAACATCTTTGCGAATATATTTAAATTTTTCTATTTCTTCTTCTAAGATTTTTATCATATCTACTTGCTCAATTTTTACAGTTTTGGATTCTTTTAAATAATCTAATTTATTTAAGTAAAGGAGTGAACGAACTTTTTGTTCTAGTTTTTTAGATTGTTCATCAATAATTTTAAGAGCAGTTTTTTCATCTTCTACTCCATCTGATGAAGCTTCTATATGAGATTTTATAACAGTAAGAGGTGTTTTAAAATCATGAGAAATATTTTGATACATACGATTACGATATTTTTCTTGATTAATTAAGGTTACTCGCATATCTTCTATAGCTGATGCTAAAGATTTAATTTCATCATCAATAGAAAAGTTTAGAAAATGGTCATATTCAGGATTATCAATATTATCAACTACATTTTTAATTTTTTCAATTTTTCTAACTATCCATGAGCTCCAAAGAACTAGAATTAATCCTATTATTATACAAGTTCCTAAAACTACTGGAAAAATTGCTGATAAAATACCTGACTTAGTTTCATTAATATAAGTATCATCACTAATTGCAATTTTAATAATATTGTTATATTTCATTTTATAATAATAGTAGGTTTGATGTTTATAATTAAATTTACCATAATTATTAGTTATTTTTTTTAAAATATTATTTGGATTATCTAATCCTTTAATATCTTGAAAATTATCACTTTTAAGAATTGAATTACCTACAATATAAATATAGGCAACTTTAGTATTTAAAAGACTATTATCAACATCTGCTTCAACAAATTTTAATGGTTCTCTTAAATAACTATAAATACTTTTTTCGGCTACAGAAATTAAGTTTTTGGGTAAAATAACTCCTAAACAAATAAATACTATAGCAAAGATTAACCCAATAATTGCTAAAAGTTGTCTGCTTAATTTGTTTTTAACATGTTTCATGATAATCTATACCCATAACCATATATTGTATTAACATTTAATTGTGGCATCTTTCTTCTTAATCGCCTAACTAAATCATCAACAACTCGATCTGTCCCAAAGTAATTATTTCCCCATACTATATTTAATATTTCATCTCTAGAAAAACTTTTATCAATATTCTTTAAAAATAATAATAATAAATCAAATTCTAAAGTAGTTAATTTTAATTCTTTTCCATTAGTTTTAACAATTCTCTTTTTAGGATCAATATGGTAGTTTTGATAGACAATTTTATCACTAGAAGAATTATCAGTATATACTCTTTTCATAATATTATTTACTCGTAAGACCAATTCTTTAGATGAAAATGGTTTGGTTATATAGTCATCACTTCCTAATTCTAAACCTAATATTTTATCTAAGTCTTGATCTCTGGCTGAAGTAAAAATAACTGGAACGTTGTTGTTGTTTTGTCTAATGGTCTTAATTATATCATAACCATTAACATCATCTTCTAACATAATATCTAAAATCCAAAGTGAAACATCTTGACCAATATATTTGATAGCATCATTACCTTTGGAAAAATGAACAACATTATAGCCTGCTTTTTCTAAATAAGTAATTACTATATTAGCTAAATCTATTTCATCTTCTACATAACAAATTGTATGCATATTCTATCACCTACTACTATTAGTATATCACTAATTATTATATAAGGCTATTTACTTATATTATCACCTTCCTATTATTTTATTATTTATAATTATTTCAATTAATTTCTTTAATCATTTGAACTACTTATACTATCTACCTCCTTCGTATTTTTATCATAACGAATAAATGTAGAACAAATATCAAAATATTTAATTAGTTTTCTTAATTTTTTGAACTGGTTTTTCAACGTTTGTAGTTGGAATTTGATAATTGTTAAGTAATCTACATTTTGTTGCATTATCAAGATTAAAACTATTAACGTTTTTAATAAATTTAACTATTTCTTTAGCTTCAGCTGGATTTTTTGTTTCTTGTAATTTTAAGATTCCAACATTTAGTAAATCATCACTCATATTAGGAATAGTTGCTAAACGCATATTTTGTTTCATTTGTTTTTTATCAGTACAATCATAAATAAGATGTCTTAAATTAAAATTATTACCATGTTCATCTAATTTATTAAAAGTATCAGTAATACTATGATTTTTAAAATAATTACTTCTTACTTTTAATTGATTTATTTTTTCTTTTTCATCCAATTTATCAAATTCATCAGTTAAGAATTCAAAAAATCTAGTGCATGTTTCTAAATCAAGGTCTTCCTGTAATAATTGATGAGATAACTTTAGAATTGTTTTATTTTTTTCTTCCAAGATATTAACATTATCATCATCAAGAAAATTAGTTACTATATGATCTAATAAATTTTCTTTACCATAATTAATCAGTAAGCTTAAGTTTTCGTTATACTGGTTTTGTGTTACTAATGTTTCGGCTATTATAGAGGTATTAACGATACCTGTTTTAGAGCATTTTTTAGGTAATTTTAATAGATAATTTAATGTAGCTTGATCCATTGTAGTATGGAAATCACTATCATAAATTAAATATTCATCATAAACTGGTTCTACAATTTCTCCTAGTTTGGCTAAATAATTTTCATACTTTTCTTTATCTGGAACTGATGCATAAGATTCATGAACTTCTTGTAAAGTTTTAGTAGTCTCATTATTTTCTAAATAATACTTAGGCATATTATTTAAAAAATCAGTCATAGCATCAGTATTTGCTAAATATAAAAATTTTAATAAATTATCATTGATAGTAAAATCATCTCTTACAAGAGCAGGAATCCATTCTGATCTAAGTTCACTCAACTCAGATTTTTCATCTAAAAAGTTAACTAATTTTTTAAAATCTGAAATTGAAATATTCTCTACTATATCTGAAAATTCTTCTTTAGTTAAAGTAAGAGCATTACCAATATTTGGAGTACCTTCATATATAGCTATATCTAATAAAGTTTCCATTTTATCACATGGCATATTAATAATAGTTTTTTCTCTTAATATTCCTGAGTTAATTAGCTGTAATTTATTAAAATTATCTTTTGTTATTTGCTTTACAATATAATTAACATTATTAATCATTCTACGCATATAACCTTTATGATTA
Organism: uncultured Bacilli bacterium; assembly: GCA_947631155.1. GTDB lineage: Bacteria > Bacillota_I > Bacilli_A > RF39 > UBA660 > UMGS995. The sequence continues at coordinate 17,400 of CANRKG010000012.1, read as the reverse complement.
CGAATATTATCAGCAGTCATTTCGTATAAATAATAATTAAAAATACTATTAGTTAGTTCATCTTTATATTTATATAATACATCTATATCATTAATCGCAGAATCACCAACATCATTAAATAACCCCTCTTTATTATTAAATAACCTTTCTTTAACATGCATAATAACATTTAAAGGATTATAGTAATTACCATCTATTAAATCTTCAGATTCTAAAATATATAAAAAACTTACTGGATATTTACCTTTCTTTATTTGTTTTAAAATATTGATTATACATTGATTACCAGCTAAATCTTTAATATTTTTAATCCACATTATATCATAATCTTTTAAAAACTTTTTGATATATCTTCTATTTTTTATTATTTCAAGTTTTTCCATATTAATCTCTCCTATTTAATTAAATATTGGTATTTATTATATCCAAAATAGCTAATTTGTCAATTAAAATGCAGTTCTTATAATATTTTTTTAAATTCGCTAATTAAGTGAGCAACAGATGCACATCCCATAAAACATACTACTTCTTTTTTATATGGTTCTAATTTTTTTATTGTTTCTTCAGATATTATTTCTCCACCTTCTATTTTATCTGTAATAATAGAAGAAGTGATTCCTGGATAATCTTCTTGTTTTTCACGATTAGAATCAATTTCTGTTAAAAAAACTTTGTCCGCAATTGATAAAGAATCAATAAATTCATTAGTAAAATCTTTAGTTCGCGAATAAGTATTAGGCTTAAATACGACAACTATTTTCTTATCTGGAAACTTTTGTTTTACTCCTTCTAAAGTCACTTTTATCTCAGTTGGATGATGAGCATAATCATCAATAATAATAGTATCCTTAATCTTTTCAATCGCAAAACGTCTTTGAGCATTTTGGAAAGTTTTAAAAGCAGCTTGTATTTTTTCTTGTTCAATTTCTAAATTTTTACAAATAATCGTTGCTGCTACAGCATTTAAAATCATATGTTTACCATATAAAGGTATATCAAAATGACCATATAATGTATTATCTATATATATATCAAAACTACTTCCTAATTCATTTAAGACTGGATTTTTTATAATAATATCATTATCATTATTAAATCCATAATATAATACTTTAGTTTTAAAATTAATCTTTCTAATTTCTTTATTATCACCACAAGCTACTACTAATTCTTTAGTTTGATTAGCAAATTTTTCAAAAGTAGATCTAATATCATCAATATCTTTATAAATTTCTAAATGTTCTTTTTCTATATTTGTAATAATACTATATTTAGGATTATAGGCTAGAAAATGACGATTAAATTCATCTGACTCTAATACAAAATATTTATTATCTTTTGAAGCATGACCATCGCCTGCACCAATAAAATAATTACATTGGCCAATGCTTTGTTCTAAAATATGTTTAATTAATGATGAAGTTGTAGTTTTTCCGTGAGTACCACTTACTCCAATCGTATCAAACATATCAACAATATCTCCTATTATTTCATTATATTTTTTGATAGTAAGTCCTAAACTTTTAACTCGTTGCAATTCTTTATGATCTTGAGTTAAAGCAACAGAATAAGTAACTATAGTATTTTTATCAATATTATGGTTATTATCATAATAGATAGGAATCTTTCTCTCATCTAAACCTTTTTGCGTAAATTTATAATCCTTCGCATCGTCATAACCTGAAACAGTATTTCCTAAATCAGCTAAAATTTGGGCTAAAGTTGACATCCCAGACCCTTTAATCCCTAAACAATAATATTTCATTATTACCACTTTCTTTCTTTTTTATTATAAACTATGTCAAAAAAAAAGTAAATGTTCAAGCCTTTAGAAATTCTCTTATAAATAATCTGTTGTCAGTTTTTTAATATTTTTAAAAAAGAAATTATATGTTGTTTTTAAAAATATATAACAAGGTAAAATTATGATAATTCCAATAACTCCAAAAATACTTCCTCCTATTGATATTAATAAAATGGATAAAAAGGGATTAATATCATTAGTTTTTCCATATATTTTGGGAGATACAATATAACTATCAATCAGAGGAAATAATATACAAATGATCATAGTTCCTAATAAAACTGTTGGAGAAATAGTAGAAGCTACTACAATTCCAATTATATTTGTAACTATACCTCCGAAATATGGTATGACTGTTGTAACAGAAGCTAAAATACCTAATAATAACCAATTAGGATGCCCTACTATTAAAAATAAAATAGCATATTCAAATAATTGAATTAACATAGTAATAGCTAAACCTTTTATATAGTTTCCTATTTCACTATCTAAACATTTTAAATATTCATAACATTTTAAAGAAATCTTTAAACCCGTTTTTTTTATTTTTAGTCTAATATTTTCCATATCCCATAAAAAATAAATTCCTGAAATATATCCAATTATAAAATTTCCTATAAAAGTAATAGATTTATTAACAAGAGTTAGTGCTCCATCACTAATAATAGTACTTAAATTATTAATTAAAGTATTTAAATAATCCTGTAATTTAAGTTCTACTCCTCCTAAATTAATATTAAATTTGATTCCAATATTATTTAATACAGAAATAATATATCTTGAAAATAATACTAATTGTTCATAGATTAAAGGCAGTGTTATAACAACTAAGGCTATAAAAAATAAACTAATACCAATAACAACTATAATATTAGCCAGATTTTTTTTTAATCTTTTTTTAGTAAGAGTTAAAACTAAAGGATATAAAGAATAAGCAATAGAAAAAGAAATTAAAAATGGTAATAATATTTTAAAAATACTGGTTAATATTTTAAGCCATAATTCTATATTGGAAAATCCCATATAAAAAAGAAGCATTAACGCTGTAAAATTGATAATTTTATAGTTAAGTTTATGAGAAAACATAAACTATCACTCCTCTAAAATAATAGTAATAGGTCCATCGTTTTCTATATTTAACTTCATCTCACTACCAAAAATACCGGTTTCTACTTCTATATATTTACTTAATCTTTGATTAAATTCATCATATAATTCAATAGCTTTTTCTCTATGCATGGCTTTTGCATAACTTGGCCTATTTCCTTTTTTAGTATCCGCATATAAAGTAAATTGTGATACTGATAAAATTTTACCTCCTACTTCTAGAACGGATTTATTCATTATATGATTAGAATCATCAAAAATTCTTAAATTTATTATTTTATGAATAATTTTATCTAACTTTGTTACATCGTCATCTTTATTAAATCCTACTAGCAAAGTTAAACCTTGATCTATTTTTCCAACTATTTTATGATTTACTTCAACACTTGAAGATAATACTCTTTGAATAACTACTTTCATCGCATTAATCTCTCCAATTTGTATATATATTGTTGTTTATTAAGTTCAAGCATTAAGTGTTCTAACTGTTTTAAATCTTTGAGATAAACTCCTAACTCATAAACAACTTCATTAGTTTTACTAACGATTTTAATACTATCAATACTAATATTCAAAACAGAAGTTTTCTGAACAATATCAGGCATTTTATTATCTGGTATATTAGAATAAATAATAAGTAGTGATAAATATCTTTTATCTAACTTAGAATTTTGATTCCACATAACTGGTACTGTTCTATTTTCTAGCATCATAATATTATGACAATTTCTACGATGAACACTAATACCATTACCCTTGGTTATATAACCAACAATATCATCTCCAAAAACAGGATTACAACAATTAGCTAAATTTACTTTTACTTTATCAATACCAGAAACAATAATATCAGCATCAATGTTTTTAGGAGCAATTTTAACCACTTTAGGAATAGGAATATCTTTATCTTTCACAATAATGTTAATAACACCATTAGGAGAATTTTTACCATTACCAATAGAAAGATATATATCTTCTAAAGAATCTGCTTTAATTGCTTGTTCTATAGTTTTAATATTGGCATCTGTTAGAAAGTCACTAAAGACTAATTTTCTTTTTCTAAGTTCCTTTTCTAACATATATTTACCTTTTTCAATATATAATTCTCGTTCATTTTTAGAAAAATAACTTTTAATTTTATTTTTTGTTTGTGTAGTAGTGGCAATATTAAGCCATTCTTTTGATGGTGCCGAATTTTTATTAGTATTGATTTTAACTATATCATTATCTTTTAATTCATAATTTAAAGGAACAATACTATTATTAACGATTGCTCCAACAGTTGTTTCGCCAACTTTAGTATGAATTTTATAAGCAAAATCAATTGGTGTTGCTCCCTTTGGAAGTTCAATAATATCCCCTTTAGGGGTAAAAACATAAATATTATTATTTAAAACTTCATCTTTTACACTATGAACAAATTCTTCACTACTCATCTTATCATTATTTAAATCCATAATTGTTTTAAAGAATTGTAATTTTTGTTCTGTGGTTGATTGCATATTAGCTTTAGCATCTTTATTTTCTTTATAGGCCCAATGAGAAGCAATACCATTTTCAGCAACTTCATCCATAGCATAAGTTCTAATTTGAATCTCAAATAAATATCCATCTAAACCAAAAACAGTAGTATGTAATGATTGATACATATTTGGTTTAGGCATCGCAATATAGTCTTTAAATCTTTTTGGTAAGGGTCTAAATTTGGAATGAATAATACCTAAGGCTAAATAACACTCTTGCTCTGTATTTACTAAGATACGAAGTGCTAATAAATCATAAATATCTGAAAATTTTTTACCTTTATCTAGTTTATTATAAATACTATATATGCTCTTACTTCTACCTTTAATTTCATGAACAATATTATGCTCAGTTAAAAGATTAGTAACTTCTTGCATCATCTCATAAACTGTTTTATCACGTTCTATTTTTGTAATATTTAATTTTTCAGCAATATCATAAAATACATCTGGTTTTAAATAGCGAAGCGATAAATCTTCTAATTCACTTTTTATTTTATGAATTCCTAAGTGATGGGCAATAGGAGCTAATATTTCTAGTGATTCTTTAGCTTTTATCTTTTGCTTTTCTGCTGGTAAAGCCCATAATGTTCGCATATTATGAAGACGATCAGCTAATTTTACAATAATAACTCTAACATCTTCACTAATACCAACAATTATTTTTTTATAATAATCAATTAAGTATTCATTTTCAGTAGAAAAATTAATTTTGGAAAGTTTAGTAACTCCTTGAACTAATTTTGTCACTTCACTTCCAAACATATCAGTCATTTCATCAATTGTACAATCAGTATCCTCCAATACATCATGTAATAAAGCGGCTTGTATCGTTTCACTATCTGCATAAATAGTTGTCAAAATAATGGCAACATGAAGAGGATGATTGATATAAGCCTCTCCTGTTTTTCGAAATTGTCCTTTATGTTTTAAGTCTGCAAAATCATAAGCTTTTTTAATATCATTTAATTGATTTTGATCTTTTAGATATGATTTTAATTTATCAATTAAATCATTAATTGTTACATTTTCTTTTTCTTTTGCCATTATATCAACCCCTTACTTAACAATTGATACCTTTTATTTCTTTTTCTTCATACTCATCTTTATATTTATTCTTTTTCGTGGTCTTATTTATATTTTTACTTTCTATTACAATAAATAGTACTGTAGCAATATAAATAGAAGAATAAGTTCCTGTAATAAGACCAAATAACATAGCTAAATTAAATGTTAAAATGCCACTTGAACCAAGGAAAATTAAAGCTAAAACAGGAAGTAATGTTGTAATTGAAGTATAAATAGTTCTCATAAAGGTTTCTCTAATACTTTTATTACAAATATCTTTTAATTGTTGTTTAGTTAATTTTTCTTTTTTAGCTAAGTTTTCTCTAATTCTATCAAATGAAACAATAGTATCATTAATTGAGTAACCAATAATAGCTAAGATGGCTGCGATAAACATTACTGATATTTCTAAATGGAAAATTGAGAATAACGCAAAGACAATTAAAACATCATGTACTAATGCGATAACCGAAGAAATAGCATAACTAAATTTAAATCTTAAAGAGATATAAACTATAATTCCAATAATGGCAAGTAATACGGAAATAATAGCATTCTTAGTTAATTCTTTTTTAACAATGTTAGATACTACTCCAATATTAACTTTAGCATCATCGTATTTACTTTCAAAATAAGAATTAACTTTATTTATTTTTTGAGCATTTAATACATTATTAACTTTTAGGATAATTTCATCATTACCATTAGTATAACTAATTAAATCTAAGTCTAAATCCTTCATTATTTTATTAACGTCTGTTTTAGTAATATTAGCTGTAGTTTCTACTGTAATATCACTACCTGATTGGTAATCAATACTTAAGTTAAATCCTTTGATGGCAAATATAATAGCTCCTACAATAATTATAAGACAAGATAAAGTTACAAAGAATTTAGTTTGTTTTAAGAAATCAACATTTTTAAATGGTATCTTTTTAACTGTTTCCCCTTTATTTACATTTGGGATATCCTTTTTATTTACATTAATAAATAATTTTAATTTATCTTCAAAGAAACCTGTTTTAACAAATATATTTAAAAGTACTCTCGTAATAAATACCATTGTAAACATTGTAACTACTACCGTTATAATTAACATAGTAGCAAAACCTTTAACACTACTTTCACCAAACTCAAACATAATAATAGCAATTAATAGTGTGGTTAAGTTGGAATCTAAAATTGCTCTAAGAGAAGTTTTAGAACCTTCTTTAAAGGCATTTTTTAAACTTTTACCACTATATAATTCATCTTTAATACGTGCAAAGGTAATTACATTGGCATCTACAGCCATTCCAATACCTAAAACTAAGGCTGCAATACCTGGTAATGTTAAAACTCCTCCAATTAACCAAAATATGAAGAATACTAAAAAGGTATATAGTAACATTGCAATACTAGATATAAAGCCAGCAAAATGATAAATTAATAACAATAATAGGATAATAGAAGCAATACCAATTACTCCAGCAATAAATGTTTTTGATAAAGTGGAATCTCCAAAGGAAGCTCCAACTGTTTTAGAAGAAATTTCTGTAAGTTTAGATGGTAATGATCCACTATTTATTAAATCAACTAAATTTTCAACTTCTTCTTTTTCAAAATTACCTTGAATTATAACATTAGAAGCAAAACCTTCTGATACTGTTGCGGCACTTAAACAATTTGATCCTGTACTACCACAATTATTTTGTTCTGAAGAATAGCTATTTTTACTACTATCATAATCTAACCAAATAACAATCATATTATTACTTTGTTTAGAAATTTTATTAGTAACTTGAAAGAATTTATTTTTATCTTTTACTGTTAATAAGACTGCCGGATTACCACTATTATCTTCACTAACTTTCGCTCCACCAGCTTTTAATACATCACTTTCCATTAATAAATTATCTTCAGTATCACGAAAAGATAAAGTTGCTACAGTCGATAATTGTTTTCTAGCATCATCAGGATTTTGAACTCCAGCTAGTTTTACTCTTATTTTATCTTCACCTTCTAAGATAATTTCTGGCTCATTAACTCCTAGTGAATCAATTCTTTTACTTAATGTTTTATAAGTAGCTGTTAATTTTTCCTTATTCATTTTGGATCCATCAACACTCTCTACTTTATATAAAACTTCAAAGCCCCCTTGTAAGTCTAAGCCAAATTTTAAATCCTTAAAAATTGGAATTAAACAAAACAAAATTCCAACTATTATAATTACCATAGCTATAGTTGAAACTATTACCTTACTTTTTTGTTTCTTTTGTTCTTTTTTGTTTTTCATGTTACACCTCTTCTTTTGTTTTATTTTTGACATATAGTTCTAATTTTTCATTATCTACACGAATAATATCACTAACAATATCAGAAAGCATTAAATTTTTAGATTTTTTCCATTTAGTTTCAGTTAAATAATACCAAATATCTAATTCCGTTATATTAGGATAATTAAGTCTTTTTAGTTCTTCTATTTTAGCATGTAATGCTGGTTTGACTCTTTCATACAATTCTTCCTGAGTTCTAAATTCAAAATCCATATAGATCACCTTATCTCCTGAACCAACTTTATTATACCGAAAATATACAAAAAATAAAAGAAAAAAATAATTTAAATTTTATTTATCTTTCTTAGCTCTAGGAAAACTATTATAGTAAACTTCTTTTAATCTATCTGTAGTAACATGAGTATAGACTTGTGTAGCACTGATACTTTCATGTCCTAATAGTTTTTGAACACTTAATAAATCACAACCTTCATTTAATAAATGTGTTGCAAAAGAATGTCTAATCATATGCGGAGAAATATTTTTCGTTAAGGAAGTTTTTTTAATAAGTTCTGATAAAATATATCTAACTCCTCGCTCTGTTAGAGGCTTTCCTACATGATTAATCAATAAATAATCACTGTTACTGGTATTTAATTCCTTTCGTCCATAACCTAAATATTTATTTAAAATATCTTCACAATATTCTCCATATTCAACGTTTCTTTCTTTATTTCCTTTACCTAATATTAATATCTTACGGCTACTTCTATCTATATCTTTAACTTTTATATTTACTAGCTCTCCTACTCGAACTCCAGTTGCATATAACATTTCTAAAATTAATAAATCTCTTTGTCCTTTTGAAGTTGAAGTATTAGGCACGGAAAATAATTCTTCTAATTCGTTATATTCAAAATAGCGAGGTAATTTTTTAGATTTTTTTTGACCATTTAATAGACTAAACACATTATTCTTAACAATTTTCTTACTAACTAAATATTTATAAAATCCCCTTAAAGCGCTAAGCTTTCTATTAACTGAAGAATTAATATCTTTTTTTTCTTCTTTTAAATACATAAGATAAATTCTCGTATCGCTATATTCTATATTTTTATAATCAATAGCTTCTTTACTACAATATTCTAAAAATTCATTAATATCATTGTAGTAACTCTCTACTGTATATGAAGAATAGCCTTTTTGATATTGTAAATAATCAATATAAGATTCTAAATTACTATCTTTCATATCTTATCACCTATCACTAGTATAACAAAAAAATATAAAAAAAGCATACATATATTTGTATACTATTTCTTTGTGCCTTTAGAATTTGGAAAATTATGATTATCTGGCGGTAATAAACCAATCGCTTTAGCATCTTCATCTCCATAAGCATAAATTTCATCTAAATCCATATATTGTCTAACTGCATCAATCCCACCCCATTCATATAATTCTTTCATTTTGGGATTGATAATATCTAGCGGTTCTATATAATTATAATGATTTAAGTAGTATTCTTCTTCAGCTTCTTCATAAGTTAAGACAGCGATACTATCCCTTTTATCAGATATACCATTTCGATAATCTTTTTCAATTTCAATCTGTTTTAGTTGAGAAGTAAACATTATTTTTTTGACTTCATCAGAAGTATTTTGAAGGTTTCTCTTTAATATTTCTTGATATCTTTTTTCCCAAATAATCATCTTTCTTAAATTTAAGTAAGAATCAGTAAAATATTTTCTTATTTGTTGATCTATAGAATTAATTTCATTATATATTTCTAATTGTTCATCTGGATACTGATTCATACCATTGATATAATGTTTATATTGATTTAACAAAGATCTAATGTCTAATGAATAGTTATTACCTTTTAAAATACTTTCTAAAAGAAAACAATCTTCGAAAGATAAATTATTTTCTTGTTCTGGAGCTAATAAATAATTGGAAGTAGTTTCATGTAACGCAATGCTTTTTATATATTCAATAAATTCAGTTAAAATAGGTGTTACTTCTAATTTAGTTTTATTTTTACTTGTAGTAGCATAATATCTTAATAATTCATCATCATAAATAATCTCATCTTTTAGCATTTTTTCCTTATATTTATGTTTTAAATTTAAAGGTAAAGTTATTGTAGAAAATTTAATAATTCCCTTATCATATAAATATTTTGCTAATTCTTCTTTATTACTTAAACCACAAACAACACTATCAAATTCTTTAATTGTAAAAGATTCTTTTTTCTCATCATTAATAACTAATTTAGTTGGATTATTTGATAATCCGATAAATAATTGGTATGCCATAACTACTCCTCCAATATATATTAAAATGTATTAACGTTCATAACTACATTCGCTGCATTTTATTTTTTTATTTTTCTCAACTAAAATTTTACCACATTCTGGACATTTTTCATTAATTGGTAAATCCCAAGTAGCAAATTTACATTTTGGATAGTTACTACATCCATAAAAGATTTTCCCTTTTCTAGTTTTTCTTTCAATAATTTTACCAGAACAGTAAGGACAATCCATAATCTCTTTTACCTCAGGAGTTTCTTTTTTAATATATTTACATTCAGGATAGTTACTACAAGCTACAAACTCACCATATCTTCCTTTTCTAATAACTAATGGATTACCACATTCTGGACATTTTTCTCCTGTTTCTTGAGGGGCTTTTTTCTCCATAGCATCAAAAGCAGATTTAACTCTTGGTTCAAATAATTGATAAAATTTTTCTAAGATGTCATTCCAAATTAATTTACCATCAGCAATTTTATCTAAATCATCTTCCATATTTTTAGTATACTCAACATTAATTAAATCAGCAAAAAATTCTTGCAACTTATCTGTAGTTTCAATTCCTACTTCTGTTGGCTTAAATTTTTTATCTTCTAATTCGACATAACCACGTTCTTTAATTGTATCCATTGTTTTAGCATAAGTAGATGGTCTTCCTATACCTAATTCTTCCATTTCTTTAATTAACTTAGCTTCTGTATATCGAGCAGGTGGTTTCGTAAAATGTTGTTCTTTTACAACTTCGTTTGTTTTAAAAATATCCCCTACTTTTACTTCTGGTAATATCTTATCTTCATTAGTTTCATAATCTTTATATACTTTTAAATATCCATCAAAAATTAAAACTTGTCCTGTTACTTTAAATTTATAATCATTATTATCTAAAATAATTGTAGTTTGATTAACTTTAGCATCAGCCATTAAAGAAGCTAAAGCCCTTTTATATATTAAACTATATAATTTAAACTCATCATTCGATAAAAACTCTTTAACCTTTAGAGGCTCTCTCATAATACTAGTTGGTCTAATTGCTTCATGAGCATCTTGAACATTTTCAGTTTTTTTACTTTGTTTAACATAACCAACATACTCTTTACCATATTTTTCTGTAATATATTTATATGCTGTCTTAGTAAAATCATCACTTAATCTAATAGAATCAGTTCTCATATAAGTTATCAATCCAACTGTTTCATTTTCTAAATCAATACCTTCATATAATTTTTGGGCAATACTCATTGTCTTTTTAGCCGTAAAACCTAATTTAGTAGAGGCTTCCTGTTGAAGTGTACTAGTAATAAAGGGGAATTTACTCTTTTTATTCTTTTTCTTTTGGTCTTGAGTTTCTACTTTATATTCTTCGCCTAATTTTTCTAAAACACTATTACAATCTGCTTCTGTTTTTAATTCAACATCTTTATTCTTATATTGTGATAAATCTGCATCATATTCTAAAAATTTAGCTGTGATTGTCCAATATTCTTCTTTAACAAAGGCTTCTATTTCACGTTCTCTATCTACAATGAGTTTTAAAGCTACACTTTGAACACGACCCGCACTTTTAGCACCAATTTTATTTTGCAATAATTTAGATAATCTAAATCCAATAATTCTATCTAAAATTCTTCTAGTTTCTTGACTTCTTACTAAATTATCATCAATCAATGTTGGGTGATTAATAGCCTCAATTACTTTATCATGTGTAATTTCATTAAATAATACTCGTTTATAACCATCATCGGGTATTTCTAAAGCATCTTTTAAATGCCATGCAATCGCTTCTCCTTCACGGTCTGGATCGGATGCTAGAAAAACAATATCACTATTCTTTACTTCTTTTTTTAAATCACTAATTATACTTTTCTTACCCTTAATAGGTATATAAGTAGGTGTAAAACCATTATCAACATCTACTCCTAATCCGAATTTACCTGAAGTAGCTAAATCTCTAATATGTCCTTTAGAAGAAACTACTTTATAATCTTTTCCTAAATACTTTTCAATTGTTTTACTTTTACTTGGACTTTCGACAATTACTAAATTTTTTTTCACATCTTTCACTCCTCGTATACATTTATACATATTAAATTAAAATTTGTCAATTTAAATTTATTCAATAGTATTATATTTACACATTTCAACTTTTAGTTATAAATTTGAACTTTTTATTTAAAATTATTCATAATTATGCTCTTTAATATAACTACTAACTGGTTCATAGCTTCTTCGATGTTCTGCTATAATTCCATATTCTTCGATAGCTTTAACATGTTTTTTAGTCGGATAACCTTTATTATTTTTAAAGTCATACATCGGATATTTTGAGTCTAACTCATACATCATTTTATCTCTAGTTACTTTAGCAATAACACTAGCAGCACTAATAGTTATACTCTTTAAATCTCCTTTAATAATAGAAGTAGTTGGAATATCAACAGATAAAGGCATAGCATCGATTAAAATATGTTCTATTTTAACTTCTTTTTGACAGTTTTTAATAGCTTCTTGCATCGCTAATTTAGTTGCTTCATAAATATTTATATCATCTATTATTTTTTCATCTATTATACCAACCCCAATTCCTAAGGCTTGTTTTTTTATTTCTTCAAAGAAGTAATTTCGTTTCTTTTCACTTAATTTTTTAGAATCCGTAAGACCATCTAAATAAAATTGTTCTGGTAAGACTACACAGGCTGCGACTACTGGACCAACTAATGGACCACGTCCTACTTCATCTACACCCGCAATTAAATAAATTCCTTGTTTATGTAAATTTCTCTCATACCAGTAATAATTATTTTTTTGACATAATAACATTTCTAATTTTTGAATAATTTTCTTATCTTTCTTTTTATTTTCTAATATTTTTAAATTATAACACACTTCTAAATTACCTACTAAATAACCATCAATTTTAATTATATTTTTAATATCGTAAAAATTAACTCCTATTTCAAAACAAGACCAAAATTTTATTTCAGTTTCAAAATGACCAATTTTCTTTGACCACTCAATTTTATCATAAACTTCTTTACTACAAGAAAGATCAATATCTTTAGTTTCTTCTATTATACCTAATAATACTAGGGCACTTCCACCAATAATTACATATTCATCTTTTGAGAAAGGAAGAGTTTTTAATTTATCCAATATTTGTTCCTTATTCATTTTAAACCTCTATTTTATAAATTTATTAATTATTATTATTTTCTAATCTATCTAATGTAATATTACCTAAGTAACCACCTTTAAGATCATTTATAATAATTGTTGCGACTTTATCATAATCAGTTATACCACCACGCATTAAAGCTCCTCTTTTTTTAGCAATAATATCAAACTCCTCAATAAAATCGGTACTTAACTTGGTAATACCATATCTTTCTTCTAATTGTTTGGGATATAATTGTATCATCTTAGTTAAGATAAAACAAGCTAAATCCATAGTATCAACAATTTCTTCTTTGATTGAAGAAAGAGCTGCTAAAATATGGGCTGATTCTTGATTTTCTAATTTTGGCCATAAAATACCTGGAGAGTCTAACAGTTCAATATCTTTATTAATACGAATCCAAGAAAGATTTTTGGTAACACCGGGACGATTTCCTACACTAGCAGATTTTTTACCAACTAATCTATTAATTAAAGTCGATTTACCCACATTAGGAACTCCAACTATTAAAGCTCTAATACTTCTTGGTTTTAAGCCTTTATTCCTTCTTTTACTATTTTCTTCTTCTATTATTTCTTGGCTTTTCGATAATATTAAAGATACACCATTTCCATTCATTAAATCGGCTAAAACTACAGTATAACCTAATGCTTCATAATATTTGACAAATTTATCAGTTTCGTTCTTATCACAAAGATCAGATTTTGTCATAATTAAAATACGCTTCTTATTACCAATTAAATCATCTATATCAACTATCTTAGAAGAAAGAGGCATTCTAGCATCAATTACTTCATAGACAATATCGATTAAATTTAATTTTTCTTTAATTTCTTTTTTAGTTTTTGCCATATGTCCAGGATACCAGTTGATATTTGTTTTATTTTCATTCATCATAATTAACCTCCATTTTAATTATTAATAATTTCATTAAATAATTCAACTAGTTTTCTATGCGAATAATTAGTATCGATACAGGTCGTACCTAATTTAGAAGATAATTTATCATGTTCTTTTCTACTATATTTGGCTCTATCATCTAATATTAAATATTTCCCATGCATAGTTCCATCATTTTTATCTTCTTCTGTTGTAATAAAAGAATGGCATAAAGCATCTCTCAAATTTTCCAGTGTTATATCGTCACAAAAATTTCCGCGCACTTTAGGAACAATATAATTAGGTCCTGGGGTCTCTAATTGTCCAGATGGTCCTTTATAGATATACGGAATTAATAAATATAACGATATTATTTCTTTGACTCCGTTTACATCAAGTACATCTTTATTGCCTTCTAGTATTGCTAAAGCTATATCTGCCATAAATTTTGCATGAGAATTATAGTTTTTTTCTTTGTCATTCATTTTTATCACCACTACTTTTACTTTCTTCTATTAACAAATCAAAATCTGATTTATATAATTTATCTTGTCTAACTCTATATTTTTCAAATTCTGTCAATGCTTTATCACAAGCAATTTCATGTGATATTTTTCCAGCATCTTTTAAAATATCTCTATCATCTGCAAGTAGAAATTTATCAATTCTATTTGCCCAATCTTCCATGGTCATTGGTATATGTCTTCTTGCTCGATTTTCTGCAATCTCTAAAAATGCACTAACTATCCCCTCTAAATCTTTTAATTCATCATTGGATAAATAATTTTTAGCAATAATAACATCTGATTCCATTATTTTGCCATTAGGAGAATTTTTCCATGATGTTAAACCCATATGGTCTTTATTCGCATCAACTCTATCATATATTATTTCAGCAGCAGTTTGTTTTGAAACAGCATAATGCATTTTATTTTGAACTTTTTTAAAAAAATCTATAGAAATAGGAGATTTAGGGTCATAGTCAATGCTTGTTGCATATATATCTGTTACTTTTTGATAAAATCTTCTTTCAGACAATCGTATTTCTCTTATTTCTTCAAGTAACTTCTCAAAATAATCTTTATCAATAAATGAGCCGTTTTTCATTCTTTCTTTATCTAATACATAACCTTGAATCGTAAAAGTCTTTAAAACACTAGTAGCCCATCTTCTAAATTGAGTAGCCCTAATTGAATTCACTCTGTATCCTACAGAAATTATTGCATCTAAATTATAATATTCTGTTTGATATTTTTTTCCATCTTCAGCAGTATGTTCCATTTTGGAACATACTGCCTTTTTATCCAATTCATTTTCATTAAAAATATTATTTAAATGTTTTGTAATAGCTGGCCTTTGAACATCAAAAAGTTCTGCGATTGCCTTTTGAGTCATCCAAAGAGTTTCATTTTCATATCTTACTTGAATACCTTTATATTTTTCTTGTACTTTAAAAGTAATAAATTCTTCAGCACTACTTCTTATCATTAAATCTTTTGCCATTTCTTCATCTCCTTTACAATATTTATCTAAAAATGTAAAAACTTTTTCCAATAGTTTCCTTTATTTATAAGGGTTTGTTAAGGTGTTTCCATAAATCCGTATCGCACAGTTGATATTTGTCTGATTTTGTCGATTTTCCATTTAAATCACTTCCCTTCTTTTACAGTTCTTATCTCTATTCCAATAACTCCATATTTTTCTTGTTCTTTCTTAGGATAATATATTTCCATATCGTTAGAATTTGCAATATCATCTTTATCATATCCTAACGATACTTTGTCAAAATGTTTATATAATTCATCAAAATTTGAATATTTATGCAATTTTACTATTTCAACCAATATAGTTTCCAATGTAGTCCTATTCGTAAATTCAATCAAATCTTTTTCTTTCAATAATTGTCTTTTTTCATCATTTAATCTCATTTCTATCGTCTTAGTTCCAGCCTTTATATGATTAAATGGTCCATTATTTAAATTCATATTATATTTCATACTTAATCTCCATCAATTTTACTTACTATTTTTCATAATTATAATCCCATAGGCTTAATTTTCCATTTACTTCGATAGGGCTTACTTCTTTAACATTCTCCAATTTAAACCCATAACCATCCCAATCACCTTTACTTATTAATCCTTTATATACAATTGGATCTTTTTTATACATTTTTTGTGCAAATTCTTCATCAACATATACACAATCTGTAATTGTTGCTTGAGCAATTATTTTACCAATCAGATATTCTAAATTTAAATGTTTGAATCGCTCCATTGCCTTCTTATCAATTCCCTTACCTGCATGTATTAATATATCTCCACGATATTTGGTTTTCCAAGTTCTAAATTCATATTCTTTATAACCTTTTGCTATCAATGTTGCCCATGGCTGTTTAATTGTTATTACTTTCATATTTCTAATCATTCCTTTTTAATTATTTATATAAATTCATTAAAACTCTAGTTAAACAATCTCTGCTGTTTTATTTGTATCAAAAAAAACTAATTCTTACTAATTTGCCATTTACCTTAAATATATAAGGATTCTTTACTTTCATAATAAAATCCAATATTCTTTCATTACTTGATTTTCTTCTATCTATTTTTATAGAACTTATTTCATCTACATCATCTAAAGTTACATCTTCTAGTTTCATATTTTTACATTTATTAAGTTTTTCTTCTAGTTCTTTTAAATTATATTTATCCATTAAATCACACTCCAAGTTGATTATATATTTAAATATAATGAATCTCAAATGTATAATTTAATATGGTTAAATAAATCATAATTAACCAGTTTATATTGTTTTATTTTTATTCATTTTCTACGCTTTCTTCTTTTGCTAATTCATATAATTCTTTCTCATCTTTAATTATTTTAATCAATTCTTCTTTAGAAGGTAAATATGTTAAATATTTTGATGCATATACATTTTTCACATCATCTCCTAAAGTCATTTCTACTACTGCATCATCTTTATCTGCACATAATAATATTCCAATAGGTTCATTTTCTCCTTCAATCATTTGAGTCTTTTTATAATAATTTACATACATTTGCATTTGACCAATATCTTGATGCATAAGTTTGCCAATTTTTAAATCAATTATTACAAAACATTTTGCTAAACGATTATAAAAAATTAAATCCGGATAATAATACTCTGTACCTATTTTTATTCTTTGCTCGCTTGCAACAAAAGAAAATCCTCTACCTAATTCAAGTAAAAATTCAGTCAAATGTGATAACAATGCTTTTTCTAAATCTG
>CANRKG010000011.1 GCA_947631155.1 uncultured Bacilli bacterium | reverse complement strand
AACTCGCAATTTAATTATAATACATTTTTTTAAATATAAAAAGACTATTTTCAAATTTTGCTTTGTCAACAGTCTGAATAGTAATTAAATTTTAATTACTACTTTTAATTTTTATTCTTTTTAATCTTAAAGCATTTAAAATTACCGTTAAACTACTGAGTGTCATGGCAAGACCAGCAATCATTGGATTCATATTAATGCCAAAAGGTTTTAATAAACCAATCGCAATAGGAAGCATACAACAATTATAAAAAAAGGCCCAAAATAGATTTTGTTTAATATTGATAACTGTTTTTTTACTAATATGAATTAAGGAAATTATTTTTTCTAAATCATTATTTATTAAAATAACATCTGATGAATCAGCTGCGATATCTGTGGCATCATTAATACTAACACCAATACTAGCACTAGCTAAAGCTGGAGCATCATTAATTCCATCACCTATCATCATAACTGTTTTACCTTCTGCTAGTAATTTTTTTACTACTTTTGTTTTATCTTGTGGCATAACATCTGCAATAACATTTTTAATTCCTAAAGAATCAGCAATAATATTGGCTATATTTTGGCCATCCCCTGTTAACATAATAATATCTTTATCTAATTTTTTTAATTTAGTAATCGTTTCTTTAGCATTATCTCTAACTATATCCTGCACTCCTATTAGTCCTATTATTTTACTTTCTTCGATAACATAAATAATACTATTACCTAATTGCGATAAATATAGTTCATCTTTTTTCTTAGAGTTTTCTATTTTTAATTTTTTAAACAATTTATCATTTCCAATATACAATGTTTTATTATCGATTTTACCTTGTAAACCCATACCAGAGATATTTTTAAAACTTTTTACATCACTAAGAGTTAAATTATGCTCTTGAACATAACTATCAAACGCTTTAGCAATAGGATGGCTAGTTTTAGACTCTATACTAGCAACTCTTTTTATTAAATCTTTATCACTATATTTACTATAATTAAATATTTTAAATATTTTCAAATTTCCATAAGTTAAGGTACCCGTTTTATCAAAAATTAAGGTATCAACTTTATGCGCATTTTCTAAAGTTTTACTATTTTTAACTAAAATACCATTTTTAGCACATAAACCTTCACTCACTACTATAGCTAAAGGTGTTGCCAAGCCTAAGGCACAAGGACAAGCTACTACTAAAACAGTAACAAAAGTCATTATAGATTGACTAAAGGTATAGCCGCATAGTAAATAAACAATTAAAGTAACAATTGCTATTGCAATGATTGACGGAACAAAATAGCCACTGACTTTATCGGCAATTCTTTGAATTGGAGCTTTAGTATTAGTGGCTTCAACCACTAATTTAACTATTTCTGATATAGTTGAGTTTTTACCAATTTTTTGAGCCCTATATTCAATATATCCATCAAGATTTACACTTCCAGCGATAACTTTATCGTTAATTTTTCTCTTAATTGGCTTGGCTTCACCCGTTATAAATGATTGATTAACATGTGTATTACCTTCTACTACGACCCCATCTACGGCCACTTTCATACCTGGTTTACATATTAATATATCATCTTTTTTTATTTCATCAATTGTTACTTCCACTTCTGTATCATTACGTTTTAGTAATGCACTTGTTGGCGTAATCTGAACTAATTCTTTTAGTGCTTCTTTAGTTTTTTCTTTACTTCTATTATCAATATAACGTCCTAACTTAATAAAATAAATAATGATAGCACAAGATTCAAAATATAAATTATCTATATAATACATTACATCATTACCTATTAAGACCATCACCATATTAAATAGACTATAACCAAAACTTGCTACCACACCTATAGAGACTAAAGTATCCATATTAGATGTACGATGTAAGGCATTCTTTAAACCACTTTTAAAAATATCATTACCATAAATGATGAATATTACTGTCAAAAAGAATAAACAAAGAGCATAATTAATAGGATTTTTATGCATATCAACATAAGGTATAGTTGGTAATTTAAACATTGGTGCCATTGATATATATAATACTACTAAAGCTAATACTCCAAAGATAATTAAAAAAGATAAAGATTTATCCTTTTTTAATTCCTTCTGTTCATCATAAACACCTAAGCTTTCAAAACCAGCTTCTTTTATATACTCTTCTAATTTTTCAATAGTAATACTATCTTCATATTCTATAAAAGCCTGAGCTAAAACTAAATTAACACTAGCACTAATTATTCCTTCCTGTTTATTTAAATATTTTTCTAATCCTGATGAACAAGCACTACAGCTCATACCACCAATACTTAAAATAATTTTACTCATACTAATCATCTTTCTATATATATAATATATTTTTAGTCATCAATATTTATAAGTTCATACTCTCTACTACCAATTCCAATCTTAGAGGCTTGTTCTATCGTATGTATTCCATTTTGTCTTTCTACTCTTTCCACAAAATGGTCTCTTCCTTTATCAGTCGAATTATATATTAAATCAATACAAGCTTGATCTATAGCTACTGGATCTAAACTTGCTAAAATACCTATATCATTCATACATGGATCTTCCGCAACATTACAACAATCGCAATCAACCGATAAATTACACATTATATTTATAAAACAAATATTTCCTTTAAAATAATCCACTACTGAAGAAGCAGCATCTGCCATTGCTTCTAAAAACTTATCTTGTTCTGGTACATTATCCCATAATTTAGTTTGATCAGTAGTAGCTCCAGCTGTATGAATATAAGCTTTTCCCCTACTAGAAGCAACACCAATAGATAATTGTTTTAAAGCACCACCGTATCCTCCCATTGGATGTCCTTTAAAATGAGACAAAACTAACATAGATTGGTAATTTTGAAGATTTTTACCAACATAATTTTTCTTAATTACTTGACCATTAGGAATATCTAAAATAAGATCAGGTTCATCCGCATCCATAATATCAACATTAAAATATTTATTCCATTGATGCTCTTCCATTAATTTTTTATGTTTTTCAGTACTGTTTCTTGCCCCTTCATAAGCTGTATTACATTCTACAACGGTTCCTGAAACATGTTCAATTATATTTTGAACAAACTCAGGTTTTACATAATTTTGATTTCCCTTTTCTCCTGAATGAAGTTTAACGGCAACATTTTTTTCTAATTTGATTCCTAACTTCTCATAAATTGTCACTAAAGCTTCTTTTGTTATTTGTTTAGTAAAATATACTTTTGATTTTTCCATATAATATCTCTCCTTTGAAATAATAAATTTATTGGTATATTTATATTATTATATCACTTTTACTTCTATTATTAAAATTATTTATAAATATTTTAATAATATAATTGTTTTTTCTTTACCATATTTATCATAATCAGTGTTTGATTTTTTCTCTACATACTGTTCAAATTCATCTTTGTTAAAATTTAATATATGATTAATAAAACTATTATCATGTAGAAAATTCATAAAACCATCACTATAAACTACAATTATATCTCCTTTATTGAGAGATAAACTACCAATTCTTATAAATTCTTCCGCTTGTTTTTCTCCTGTTAGTGCACCATAAGATACACATTTACCATTAACAATGTTATCTAAATTATTTCTATAATCTCTTCTAATAATTACCCTAGATTCTGGTAAATTCCAAGGAATACCAATATTCTTAATATATTTATCACTATCTTGTTGTTTATCATTTCTAGTTTGAAATCGTACTTTTCCTAATTCATTATATACAATAACTCCACAATCACAAATATAAGCATAATATAAAATATCATTTTTTATTGAAACACATGATGCAACAGCTCCATAATAATCATTTTGTAAATAATCACACTTTTTAATATATTTATCATTTAATTTTTTGACACTATTATTACATTTAATTAATCTTTCTTTTAATGAGCCACTACTTTTAGAAAATGTCGTCACAATTTCTTTGGCTGCTAATTCTGCTCCACTTGGTCTTGGATACTTTTGAAGCATTTCTTCAAAAGAACAACTTGATAAATCAAGTACACCTATAGGATCTCTAGTAATCCCATCTGCTACAATAGCTTGTATATCATCGGCATAAAATTGATCTTCAATAGGAAAATTACAATTTATAGTTTTTACATTATCAAAAGTATTTTTATATATCAACATTATGAATCTCCTTTATAATAAATTTAACTTTATAAATTTATTATATACGAAAAAATAAAATATATATTAGTTAATTTAATAAAATATTTCTGTATTTATCATCCACTAATTGCATATAATAAATATTGAAAATATAATATATAAAAATTTTATAAATTATATTGACTTTTAAAATATCACTATGCTATAATCTTATTACTGGCTTGCTTATGAGTCATATTTGGGGCATTAGCTCAGCTGGGAGAGCGTCACGTTTGCACCGTGAAGGTCAGCGGTTCGATCCCGCTATGCTCCACCATATTGTTTATAACGTTGAAATTTCAACGTTTTTATTTTAGTTGCCGATTTAGTTTAGTGGTAAAACAGATCCTTGGTAAGGATCAGAGGCAAGTTCAATTCTCGCAATCGGCACCAGTGACATTTCTATTCGAACTTTTTCGAATATTGATATAAAAAAGATAGCCCATTAGGTTATTTTGATACACCTGTCAAAATACCTAGGGGTCTTTATTTGATTTAATGACACATCATTATTTCTGTTGGTTTTGTCTATATTTTCAGTTAAATTATTTATTTAAAACAAGTTTAAATAAACAGGCGATAGTATTATTTACAATTAGTTGATAATATGTTGTTTAAATGATTTCAAAAGGTATTTATTCACTTACATCTAAGTTGGTTTACCAACTTAGTAGTGTGTTACTATTTCTGCTTTTATATTTAAAATTTAATATCCCATTTTTCTTTCTCTAGTAAAATTATTTGGTGTTAATCTCCCCTATATTTTTTAATTCTTCTGAATTTATTTTATTTCTAATTAATTCAATTCCTTCTTTATTAAATTTTACCACTAATTTAACTCCTTTTATTCTGTATATCTATTTTATCATTTACACATAATAAAACTACACAATTTCTTATGTAGTTCCTTAAACTGATGACATTGAGGGAGAACCCCTTTGGAAACCCCTTTAAAGCAACATATTACAAACTACGTAAGTAATATTGTTCCTTTTTCCCAAAAAAAGGATATGCAAATTTCTATTTTTTTACATATCTTTTTCCTTGCATAAAGCCATCATCAAATTTTTCAATATCTTGTTTAATATATGTATATTCCAAATTTCCTACATATTTTCTTAAGGATTCTTGATTTAGAATAATATATGGTGATATACAAACGTCAGCATATACAGTGTTATTCTGATAATAAACTAAAGTTCCATAAATTTTTTTATGAAATGTATGAGGAGTTAAACCTTCAATTTTGCTAAAAGTAAAATCTTCATCTTCCTCACCATATCCATACATACGATAGATATTTCCTTTTAAATCTACTATACTACTACAATTTTCATTGTTTTCATTAATACCTCTAGTACGAAAGGAAGCTGTAGGTGGTTTTTTGATTAAGTTCATATCATCTACCATAACAAATTTTTTAAGACGAGGAAGAATAATTCCTTGACCATATCTATTTGTTATTTCATCATAGAACTTAAGAGTACATAAATCAAGAGGATACATTTCAGGTTCCCATGTTTCAATTATTTTCCTCTCATAAGGAATTAAATTTTTTTCTAATTTTACAGTTCCATTTTTATTATCACGATAATAAAGGTGTTGGGTATCACATTTTTTTGCAACTATTACTTCCGATTTTGTATTTACAAATTCATAGATATTTTTTAAATCGCTTATAGTACACGTCCCATTATCAAGTTTTTCTTTTATTCCTTTTAATTCTTCTAATTGACTCATAAATTGTTCCTCCATTATAAAGTATTCTATTTTTAAGCGATTATGCGAATTATATGAAAATATGCTACACAAATCACTTGTTATAGTTAGTAGTTTATTACTAACTACTTTTTGGCAATAGAGTGGTTGTCGTACTTCCTCTCTTTTGGCACCAGAGTAATATTAAACTCGGACTTTTAATTTGTATAATTTATGATATAATACTTTTAACAAGGGAGATCAATTATGAACGCTAGAGTTGATAAATATGTTGACTTATTAAGTCGATATACCTTATATGGTGAAAATGGTTATTATGTAGATTCACACATTATACATACAATGGTAGTGGATAGTTAAAGCTCCAAATGTCATTTAGTGATATTGAAAAGTATGTAAATACTTGTGAAATATCAATAACTGAAAGTGAAATAAAGAACTTTTTAGATAAGAAAATGGATGAAGAAGAACCAACATTAAGAAAACAATTAGAAAAACCTTATAAGCCTATTTCGAATAATCCTGCAGAATGGACAGAAGATGATATTCATAGAGAAGCTAGAATATTTGGAAATTTAATTTTGAAAAGTCGTTATAGTTTTGAGCCTGATTCATTACAATATTTTAAAACCTATACATCAATTTTAAAGGAAAAATGCAAAACCCTTTTTGAAATATTAGAAGATTTAGCTAAAATAAAAGAAGGTACTATTTCACAAGAAGGATGGGATCGTATTGTAGATTTAGATTTTCATGTAAATGAATATGGCGATGTTTATACTACAGATATTGAAAGATTAGCAGATACAATTATTTATAATGTAAAAGATTTACATGATAAGATTACTAAAGGAAATAACCCAGAAACATACTTAACATTTAGAGAATTTAAACACAATATGGCAAAAGATGGAATTTTTGAAAGTGAAATTTATCCAAAAAAAGAAGTTCAAATAAAAGATTTATATTATGGACATTGTAAAGAGTTTATTGCTTTAAGTGAAAATCAAGAGGAAAAGTTAAAAAAAGAAAAACTATCATTTTTTTCTAAAATGTTAGAAGAAGATTTTTCTGATGACAATGATCAACAAGAGAATTATTCTTTTGTTAAAACAAGAGAAAATAATAATAAATAAAAATCATAGCTATTTAAAAAAATTGCTAAATCTATAAATGCTAAAGAAATCATAATCCATAACAGTGGTCATTTAAATGAAGAAACTGGATATAATTTTTTTCGAAAATTTTAAAAGAGATTTAAAAAGATAAATTGTCATGCGTCTTACTTTAGGACACCAGTGGCGAATTCGTTCGAACTTTTTCAAATAGATAACGTACTTGATAAAAGTGCGTTTTTATGTTATGATGTATTTGTCAAGGAAACTTGCATAAAATAAAAAAGGAATACCTAATTTTGATGAGTTAGGTACTATTCCAAAAATTTTAGACCAGTACCGACCTATACAGTTGGTACTATTTTTATTAATATGATTAAAATCACAATAATAAGGAGTATTATGATAGAGCAAAGATATTTCTCTGATTTTCTCATAACTTCACCTCCTTCCACTTTAAAAAGTAAAGGAGAATAGTACCTAAACTAACTAAGTATTCCTAAAGTAATTATATCAAACAAATGTTCTTAACACAATGTTTTTATATTAAATTTTGACAATTTAGAAAACACACTTGCATATTGATTTGTTATTATATATAATTTCTAATTAGGAGAATATATATGGAAAAATATCAAATATCTATTAATGATATAACGGCTCATTATTTTCATTTTACTTTTAAAAGTAATTTGGAATCTATAAAAAATCAGGGACTAATTCCTTCTATTGGAAAGCACGCCAAATATATCGAGAAAACAAAAAAAATCTTTTTTGTTGAAGGATTAGACAATTTGTTAATATTGTTTGATTGTTGGATTAATGTTTTTTACTATATGCCTAAAATTCCTATTGTTTATAATTTGGGAGCACATTTTTTAAGGCAGAGATGGTTTCCTCAATTTATAGCAGATATATACTTTTGGATACTGAATAAGACTAAAATACATAAAAATAGAGCCTATAAAGTATTTAATAAATTGTTAAATGAATCTATTTTATTAAAATTAGATTTAGAGAAAAATGTTGATTTTAGATATGATGATATTGATGAAATTAAATCTAGAAATTATAAAAAAAGACATTTAGAATTAATGGGTTATTCAAAGAAATATTCATCATTAGAAAACAATAATATGGATAAATGGAATTTACATTGTCTATCTGATCACAGTATAAATAATAGCAAAATAAAATTATGTTATATAAAAGATTCATATAAGCTCAAAGATATCTTTAATTATGCAGTAAATAATACCACAATTGATTTAAAAAATATTTGCCCTATTTTATACGAATATCTGGAAAATGAAAAATAAAATTGTTATGTGTGAAAAGTTATAGATTCCTACGTCATTCACACCACTATGATAAGAAACTCGAACTTCAAGTGAAATAGAAAACAACTTATAAAAAAGCCTTTTTTATGTTATGATGTATATGTCAAAAAAACTGCATATTGGCATATGTATATATATCATTTCAAGGATAGCATAAAGTTTATAGTAATAATTAAAATTAATATGGCGGTGAATTTATGGGAAATGTTTATTATAATAAAAATCAATTGCTATTAAGAGAACTAATAAAAATATATGAACCTGATGGGGCTGATTGGTTAAATTATCAAATAACAAATGGTAATATATTGACTTTACACCATGTAGTAAAAGTCGCAGATGGTGGGCAATTATGTAAAGATAATGCGGCTTTATTAACTAAAAGAGCTCATAGAGCCTTAAATATCTGTGAAAATAGAGATTTTATTTTATATTCAGAAATAAATGATTTTTTTCGAGAAATAATTGCTAAAGGAGAACCTTTAGATGATTATTTCAAAGGTAAAACAAAACTATACAAACGTGCATTAACTAAAACGATATATAAATAAAATAATTTCATAATACTTTTATAATTGTTTGTAATTTTATAAAAGAGAATAATTGACTCTTTATCATATGTTTTACAATTAAGAAAAATATTATTTAATGATCAAGAAAAACAAAATAATATAAGTGTAACTATTGTAAGAAATATTATCATATTATAAATACATAAACAAACGAACAAATACAATTTTTTCTTTCCACTAATAAGTTTAATACTTGTGTCAAAGTTATTATTTTGATATAATTAAGTTGGAGGTTATTACTTATGATATATGTACCGATAATAGGATTATTATATATACCTTCTTTAATAAATGTTATATATATGGGTAGAAAAGAGATAAAATTGCATTTAGAATTTGACAAAAAATTAAAGGATAAAGGATATGAAAAGACGGATGATCATAATTTATTTTCTTTAATAGCTGATGAAGTAGTTGATCGTGGGAAGTACGCTACAAGAATATTATTGTCCTTGTTTCCAGTTTCTAATTTATATCCATTTATTCAAATTATTACTAAAAAACTAGATTGCGAATATAAAACTATTCTTGATAGTTTAGATAATCAGGAAGTACTAGAATTTTTAGAAGAAAAGAAATATATATTTAATCAAAATACTATATTTAGAGTAAAAGAAAATATAATTAGTAAAATGGATGAAATGATTAAAGTTGATGGATCTAGTATAGATGATAATAAACATATTGTAATTAGTGAAAATGATTCATTAAATCAACTTAAACAAAAAAAGAAATTACTTAATGAAATGATTTACTTACAAAAATTAAAAGAGATGGAAGAAAATTTTTTACATCAAGAACCTGAAGCAGATAAAGATTTAACTGGAAAAAGAAAACATTTAAGAATAATTAAACAATTTAATAAAAAAACAAAAATATAGTAAATCAGTTTATAATTCTATTAAAAAATTGATATTACATTGTATTAATTTCTAATTGAGTGGTGAGTTGTAGATACATATGACATTCGCACCAGTGACGAATTTGTTCAAACTTTTTCGGACTTTGATATAGAGAACTTGCAAAAAGTTCTTTTTTATGTTATTATGTATTTGTCAAGGAAACTTGCATAAAATAAAAAAAGAGGAACATTCAATTCCGAAAGTGAATGTCGCCTCGTTATGAATTACGGCACTCGTTCAGCGATGAAAGAGTGTCAATTTTTTATTACTGCTACCAATAAAGATAGGAGAAATAAAATGATAGCAATGTAGCGAAGAATCTTTATTATAAAAATTCTTTTCTTCATACTTATCAATCCCCCTTTCTTTTTCAAGATTAGAGGCAGACACTCACATTAAATGTTCCTATTTAAAATTATACGATAATTAATGTTATAAAACAATCGAACATTGATTAAATTTATGTTATAATATAGATATTTAGGGAGGTTTGCTTTATGAAAGAAAGACAAATGGATAAAATACAATATGATTCAATCATTGCAGGAGCATTATTAAAATTCGAATCACTTGATAACATTGACTTTAGTTTATTAGTTATTGATTTGAAAGAAAAACTAAATACAGAAATAGTTGGAATCTTGTGGAATTATTCCCCTAATTATTTAAGAAAATATA
Organism: uncultured Bacilli bacterium; assembly: GCA_947631155.1. GTDB lineage: Bacteria > Bacillota_I > Bacilli_A > RF39 > UBA660 > UMGS995. The sequence goes on along the minus strand of CANRKG010000011.1, from coordinate 35,125 downwards.
TTGAAACACTTGAGAATGGAACTATTCAATTAAAGGATGGCATATCATTAGATTATTTTATTGAAGAAGAAAAATGTACTTTACGAAAAAAATTATTGGAAATAGCGGGAAATAAAGTCGCTAACTATTTTAGTAGTTTAGATATAGAAAAGTATAAAACAGAAAAAGAAAATGCTTTAAAAACAAACAAAGAAAACGTTTTAAATGAAGCAAACGTATTACTTATATCAGATATACAGGATGATTACGATGAACTTATAAAATATGGCTTTAAAAATGTAGACTATTTCAAATCGATTATAAGAGCGGATTCTTATTTTGCTAAACATCCAGATGAATTAGAAAAATATCATATTATTTTAGAAGGAAATCAAAATGTTCAGCACTGTTGTTTTGAGGGTGATGTTTCATTAAACGGAACAATATTCAGATTAAACAATAAACAACAAATTCTGATAACTTCTTTGCATAGATATATTTATTCTGATCATATGGAGTTAGATACCCATTTGTCTGATAGAAAAAATCATAGATTTTGGAAAACAACAGAATTAACTTATCAAGGTCTCTTTGATAGAATTGTAGAAAATATGCTAATTAATCAGATATTAGAAAAAGGGAATTTAAACGGCAAGAAATTTGTACCAATTCAAGACTACATCAATCCAAATCGATTACCTTTACCAACCAAAAAGTCTGATTTAAAAATATTATACTTAGATCCTGTTTGTAAGTATTTTGATAGAATTAGTGAAATTTCTAGTGAATTAGGTCTAAATGTCGATTTTAAAGATGATACGAATAGTAGCTTAGGTAAATATGTTAAAAGTAATCTTGGCAAATATGATATTATTATTGCAACACAGCAATATTCAAGGAATCTTTTAAATATGAATCACGAAAGTACAGAGCAATGTAAAGATACCGGAAAAGAACTAACCCTTTTAGTAACGTATGATAATCTTTATTGGGGGGTTGATACTGATTTAGCATATCGCATCAAATTAAAATATGCGTATGGAGGAAACTATGCACCAGACTCTGAATATCATAGCAACGAAATTAAAATTCTAAAATTACCTGAGGTTAAAGCAAAAGATGAATATTGGACAAAATATGAACAAAAATATTCTCAAATAAAAAGCATTCTAGAATCATCTGTTAATTTTTATAATCAAGCTTTAATCCAAAGAAGTAAGCCTACAATAAGTGATTTAGATTTCAAAACCGCAGAAGAAATAAATCAAGATTATATAAATGCTTATAATAATAAAGAAAAGAAAAAAGAAGCAGAACTTGCTCCTATCAGACAATTCGATAACATAAGAAATTCAATTATAAGCTATTTAGACTATAGAAATAATGGACTAATAGATCAAATTCCAGAGGGAATGAAAATTATAGAAGGAAAAGATAGTATTAGAGTTGAAAATGTTTATCAAAATAGAACATTATGTGCTATTGTTTTTCCAAAAACATGTCAACATAACAATTTGAGAATTTTTGAAATTCAAACACTATCTAAAAAAGGATCTTTATCTCCCCCACAAACAATTGGTGTATACACGAGTGAATATGACAATCTTGAAAATATTCCAAATAGACCAGATGAAAAACAAGAAAGTGCACTTATATCAATTGAAAAGAAAATTAATGTCGCTTTAAAACCATTAAATAAGAAAGCTTGGAAAAAACATTTGGAACAAGAAGTACAAGAACCAAAAGCATTAAGATTAAAAAGAAATGCTAAGAAAAGAAGAAAATAAAAAATTCTAAATTATTGTTATATCTTTTCTTTTTACTAAAATATTCTTAGTAATAAATATGAAATAGCTTTAGATTATGTAAAAAAATTAGGCTACTTTATAGAAATTGAAGTAAAAAAATATGATGAAAAAGCTGTTAAAGAATATTATAATTTATTGAAATTAGCTCAAAAACTTGAATTAAATTTGTATGATATTGATAAACAAGGTTACCCTTACCATATTATTTTTAAATAAAAAAAGAAGAACATTGATTACTTTTATTATTCTCTTCTCCCCTATTATATTTTGATACACTTGTCAAAATCCCTAAAGCCTATAATTGACTTTTATTCTTTACTATAGTATTATAAACTCATGTTTTTTATCAAATTATTCAATGGGGGTACAATACAATGTTTAAAAATTTAACGAAACAAAAATTACAAGATAATGATACAAATAATAAAACTACTAAAAATGCTATTGAAGAACAAAGTGATTTTGAAATTACTATATCAAGTGAAAATAATATTTCTAAAATTGTAATTAGTGATTATATTACTATTGGTGATTATGTAAAAAAAATTGAATCTAGTGATGAATTTCATTTATTAGATTCATTATGTATTAGTGTGTTATGGAACAGTGGAAAACAAAAAATTAATAAAGGAATATTTTATGTTATATCGAAAGCTAATCGTCTTTATAATATTTCATTTACTGACGAAGAGATAAAAATTGATGAAAGAACTAAAATAGAATTTGATGAACAAGAACAAAAAGAAAATATAACTGAAGAAAGAATTATAACTTTTGATATAACTACAAATGAATATCGTTATTTTGGAGCGAAACATGATAAAACAGGTAGTACTTATCATACAAGATACTATAATAAAAATAGATTATATAGTTTAGGTCCTCTTGATTTATCAGCAGAAGAAACTTATAATGAAATTCGTTTAGTTATTTATAATTTAGAAAGTATAAATGGAATAGAAAACATTATTGATATAAAAATGTTTAAAAAGCAAATTTTAGGAGATTTGAGTAAAGACTTAGTACAAATTAAAAAATATAACAAAAATCGTAGATAACCTTCTTAACTGAACCAGATTGATACCAAACTTAGACTTTTATAATTCGATTTTTCAAATGTTTGAATTTATTCTATAATTTTTATAATTGCTATGTATGTTATACTTTAGGGGGATTAAATGGAAAAAAAGATATTATTAATAATAAATCAATTTATTGAAAAAATGGAATATTTACAAAATGAACATGTACTTGGCATTTATTTTTATGGAAGCTATTTAACTGGTTATAATAATAAAAATTCAGATATTGATTTACATGTTATTTTTGATAATAATAATCCAAAGCATTTGATTAGAGGTTCAACATATATTAAAGGAATAAGGCTTGAATATTTTGAAAAGCCTATTGAAGATATATACTTATCTATACAAAATGATTATCAAAATCAAAATAATGCTTTGTTGTCAATTATAGGAACATCAAAAATAATATTAGATAAAAAAGGATATTTAAAACAACTACAAGACTATACAAAAGAAAAGTTTTCACAGCCTTTACCTTCATTAGATCAAGAAGATGCAAGAGAATGGGTTTCAATTATTACTAATAGAATGGAAAAATTAAGAATAGCAGCAGAAGAAAATAGTCCATATTTTATTCATTTATATCATTTAACAATAGAAAAAATTAGAAAATTTTATCATAAATTAAATGGATTACCTGAAGTTCAAACTTCAAAGGTATTTAGAGTATATACTGACGAAAATTACAGAAAGTCATTTTACAAAGATAATATTCCTGAAGATAATTTTATACAAATGTATTTACAATCTATTACAGCTACAACTAATAATAAAGATTTATTATTACATAATGCTGAAAAATTATTTAACTATTCAAAAAGAAATGTTTTATTAAATGAAAGAGACTATAGAATTCTTATTAAAACTCATAATAAATAGTTATTTTTTTATAAGTTTAATAAAAATAAAATATGGTCTATCAAATTGATTTTTATATTTTGGTTTTAAATTTAAAATTTTAGAGTTAGGAATTGGTTCAACAATTTCTTCAATTTGAAAACCACTTTTTATAATAGAATTAATAATATTACTAAAGTTTCTATGATATTTAATAACTTTGCAATTATGCCAATCTACAATTCTTTTTCCATTTATATTATAGTCAGATATTAAAAAATAATTTTTATTTCCTATATCAATATTATCTTTACCATGACATTCTTCATTTAAGATTGTTGCAGTTTCTATAGGATGTTCTTGCGAAAATATAAAATATCCATTATCATTTAATAATTCATATACTTCATTCAGTAATTTATCAAAATCTTTAATATAATGAATAGCTAAAGAACTAACAACTAAATCATATTTGTCTTTTAGTTCATTTATATCTTCCATGGCTAATACTTTATAGTCTATTTTTTCATTTTGATTTCTTTCTTTTGCTAAATTAATCATATTACAAGATATATCGGTACCTAAAACATAACTAGCTCCATTTTTTATAAAATAAGAACAATTTTGCCCAAATCCACATCCTAATTCAAGAATTTTTTTTATTAATTAAAGAAGGTAATAAAGATCTAATTGTTGGGATTTCAATCAAATCATTAGCACTTATTCCCTTTTTTGTTTCTCGCATAGTGTTGTATTCATCAAAAAAGTCTTATCATCGTATATATTTTGTTTCATGTTAATCCTCCACTTATTTTCCATACTATGTATTTGTTTGATATAATTTTATTATAAAGACTTTTGGTTTAATGTTTTCTTATAAATTTCAATTAAATCTGAATCATTTTGATTAATAGGTAAATTATCTAAATCAAAGAATTCCATAGTTTTTGATTCATCATTCCATTTTAATGTTCCAGAATAATTTTTAACACTATATAGAATTGTATTATTAATAACGACATCTCCGTTTGGATATTCATTTCTTCTACTATCACCAGAGACAACTGCTATTAACTCTAAATTATCCTCTGTTATATCTAAGTTTGTTTCTTCTTTAACTTCACGTATTATAGTATCTTCAAATCTTTCTCCCAATTCTTGACATCCACCGGGAAGTCCCCACTTATCATTATCTGATCTTGATTGAAGTAAAATTTGTCCCTTTTCATTTACAATAATAGCAGCAGCTCCATCTTGCAATAAAACAAATTTATGTTTTAATACTCCCATACACAACCTTGTAAATACTGGATAACCAATGATATTACTTAATTCAATAATTTCATTGGTTTTTAATTGACTCATTATTTCAACTAAATTTTCATAAGAAATATTTCTCATTTCTTGATTTGATAATCTTTTTATATTTTCTAATAACTCTTTATTAGACATAATAACACCTCTATTGTTTAATTTTTAAGCATACTTTTAAACTTAAAAATTTATCTAGTAAATTTCTCTTTATCATTAAAAAATATTATTTGATAGTTATAATCAATATCTTTTTAATTTTTTCTACAACATTCCATAAATTTATGACTTCTTCAAATTTTTTACAAAGTTCATCAATTGGATTTTCATAATACGTAAACATCATTACTAAGTGTTTCTAGTATTATTCTCCGATCTAATTGTTTCCATGATTTATATTTATATCATAGATAATTATTTGTTTTATCTCCTTAAATAATTCTTTTCAACTTTATTTATTTACTGGCTTAAATTTATTATTATCTTCTTTTTTAACAAATTTCTTATCTTGTCCATCATTTGTATTTGATAAGTTAACGGGAGAACATGAACCTAAAATCATATTAAAATCTTCATTATTATAATTTTCATCTTCTATCATTCCTAATACTTCTGATTGATATTCTTCTTCTGCTATTTTTTGCATTTGTTGTTGAATATATTCCTCTCGATTAGAAATAAATTCCATACTCTTTTCTCTAGTTAATTTTGATGCAACTTCATGCATTTTTTTAATCCCATTATTTTCTTTACAGTCACGATTACTTCTTTGTTCTGCTATTTTTTCAGTTACTTTTCCTAATTCAGGAATAAATAATGATAAATTTTCCCCGGATTTTTCTCCTAACATTGTAGAAACGACTTCTTGTTTAAATGGTAAAATTTGATTTATCAAAAATCTAAAATGTTTAAAGGAATCTATTCCCATTTTATGCTTTGTTATCATTTCTTCAAGATTACCAATAACTACACTTTCACGATTAACTCTCAATTTATTATTTATCCAAGATCTTTCTAATATTTTTATTTCATTATTATCTTGTTGTTCTGGACTACTTTCACCAGTTATTAAACGTCCTTTAATACCTTTGGCAAAATCATCATTAAGATCAATATCTTTATTACAATAATTCAATTGATAAGTATATTCATTTGGATGATTGCTAAATTGTCTATTATAAAGTTGGTACACAATAATTTCTTGAACATTAAAGTTTTCGGTTTTGCTTTGGAAATTTAAGAATAATTTATCACTAGATATTTGAAAACGCATAAATCCATATTCTTTACTCCATAAAGTTAAACTTGGTGTTTCTCCAACATTAAATTCTAAATGATCAACATCATTATTTTCTCTTTTAATGTCAAATTCATAATTAAATATAGAACCATAGTTATTTTTATCTTGAATATCATTGATTTTTCTTGTTGCATTATAACAAATATCTTTACTATCTATTTCCGTATGATATCCATATATTGCAGGAGTACCTTTTTTAACATTTTTCTTAAATAATTTTTTATATTGTATAAAACCAACTTGCTTATTATCTTCATCTAGAATTAACCAACGATTTGATTTATCTGGTCCAATCAAATTATATCCTAATAATTCTAATAATTTTTTTTCATGTTCAATATTATTTACTTTTTTTAATTGAGTTGACTTTTTTCTTTTCTCAAATTCCTGTTCAATTGTATAGCATCTAGTCATTTCATCCCAACATTTTTCTTCCATTTCTTCTTCAGTATCAGTGTCGTTGTAGATAACTTCTTTATCTAATTCTTTATATACTTGCATTAAAATTGGTAGTTCATCTTGCGTTACATAACCAATAAATGAATGATGATTTTTTAAATCATTTATAATGTATTGTTGTTTACTATTATCATATTGGCTTAAATCTAGTCTTTCTTGTGTATCTAAATCTATTAAATCGTACCCATCATCTTCTTTATGCTTTAAACAAATACATTTAGAACGTTCCATAATCGCGTAAGTATTATGAGAGTATTCTCTTAATTCATTTTGATATTTTTTTACAAGACAATCTAATTCATACCATTTTTTTAATAAAGGATTTTGTTCTCTAACAATTTCAAGTATTGCATCAACAGGAGTATCTTTTTTAGAACTATTTCCTTTCATTTTTTTTATTATATTGTAGATATTTAATATATCAGTTAATTTTTCACTATTTTGTTTATTAAACTTTGAAAATTCAATATTATATTTAATATATAAATTTCTAATCTCTTTATAATTGTTATACTCTACATCTAATTGTTTTAAATCAATCATAAATTAACCTCCCTAAATAACTTTATTATAGCATAAATTAAAAAATTTTAAAATTTGAACCATAAAAATTTGAATTTTGTATCTAAATTAACTTTTTGTGATTTTGGTAAAATAAAATTTAATTATTATAAACAGTATATCTATAAAATTATAATAAAAACTGAAATCATTTTTGAAATAATTGAAAATTATGATAAAATAAATAGCAATTAATGAATTGATTGGAGAAATTTAATATGACCTTACCATTTGAAGAACAAATAATCAATGATGGTGAATATTCAAAACATAATTTTGAACATCCTAAATTTATAGGATATTTAAATAAATATGGGGAAGTTTTAGATTATAGTCAACCACTTGGAATTGGAGGGCATAATGATAATCCCCTAACAACCTATTTTGAATATTATTTTCGTATGCCTACTCATGATTTATGGATACAACAAACCGAAGGAAAAAATGTTATAAATTTAGACTTTGAACAAGAATATGCTCAAGATAAATTTAAATATTTTAAGAACAGACTTAATGAACGTGCAAATGTAGCAAAATATGGTATTACAAACGATCCATATGTGAAATTTCAAAATGATTTAGATATATTCTTCTATAATTGCTATCAAGCAGATACATTTATAGAGGGATTTGGACAAAATTGTATTTCTTTGAATAAATCAGAATTTTATCAAAAGTTTTGCTCTGGAAAAAATATATATAAAAAAGAATCAAATGAAACAGAAGAACAATATCGTGAAAGGCGTAATCAATTTCTTGAAAGCGATTATTATTGGTATAAAAAAGATTTAATGCTAAACTGGTATAAAACAGTTATTATTGAATATATGCATTATCATTTAATAGAAAGATGTGAGAAAGGAATTACAACTTGTGACTTGAAACCATATGAAACTTTTTATAATTATTTATTAAATGATTTCACAATTCATCAAATTCCCTGTATGATATACGATGACTCTAAAAAAATGTATGTTCCATATAAACAAAACCAATTTTCAATTCCTGATAGTGAATTAAGATTAAAAGAAGAAATAAAGGCAATAAAGAAATTAGTTCCATTAAACAAAAGATCAAATTACTATAGATAAATTTAAAATATTTAACGAAGTTAAGTATAAAGAATAAACTATATAATATCAAAGTTATTAAAAATATTCCTAGTAATAAAATTAATAATAATTTAACTTTTTTATAGTCTCAAATTTTGTCTTAAAGTAATTATAATACAAATTATATTTTATTTTGATTAGACTTAAGGTAGGTAAAGCAACAAATTCTATTTTTGTTTTTACATTGTTTTCCCACAAAAAAAAGTAATATAAAATTTATGGTTTAGGAGAAACACTTTTATTTGTAGAGTTTAATCGATTAATAAATGATTCCATAATTTTTCCATCTTCACCTGATATTCCCAATATTACTTTATTAGATAATAGACTATAATTTTCTCTTAATTCATCAATTGTTTTTGCTTCTAAATCTGGATAATTTTCTATATTATCATCATTAGGTAAAACAACATATCTAGTTTCTATTCTATTAATTATCTGTTGGCCATTTTCATTTATACCACCATCATATAGGCCACTATTTACTCTTATATAACTAGGATTATGTATATTTTTCATTTCTTCAATCTGATAATTGGCAATTTTTTCATAAAGTTCACCGCAATCTAATAAATAGCTACCTTCTCCAGTAAAAAAACCATTTAAAATTGCTTCTCTACAATCTCTTAAATGATATGCAAAAAATACTTGAATTCTTTCTTTATATTCATTCATATTATTAATTACTCCAATACTATCTTCATAATCTATTTTACTATTTTTTTCATGATAACCCGTAAAAAGCCAAGGTAGAGTATCCAATTTTCCATCTTTGTCTTTTTTTACAATCATACGTCCATCATTTGTGAAAGCAAATGTCATAATCGAATTTGTATATATTTCTTTTTCATTCATTATATCTTCACCTAACATATTTTCTCTAATTTTACTTTAAAATTAAATTATCTATTTTACACTTATATTATATCATCTATTTTATACTAAGAAAAGAAATTTAAATGTTTACCATAAAAATATATACAAATATTATCAATTATGATAGAATAACTACTCAAGAGGAGGTTATCGTATGATAAGTACAAGTAGTTATAGAAATTGGCAATCCGATAAATATAAAACATATTCTATATCTGGAGATCGTGGAAAAAAAGCAGGATATCATGGTTCTTGTTTGCCAATATTAGCACCAAAATTTTCTTTTTGGAAAGAATGGCAAAAAAATAAAGAACTTGGAATTATATCGGAAGAAGAAAACAATAAATATTATGTGGAATGTTATTATAAACAAGTATTATCTAAATTAGATCCAGAAAAAATTTATAGAAAGATAGATAACTCAATTCTTTTATGTTATGAAGACAATTCAGAATTTTGCCATAGACATATAGTAGCTGCATGGTTAGAACTTTTATTAAATATAAAAGTCCCAGAGAAAAAAGCTAATGACTATAATATAGAAATAGTTGAAAGACCAAGTTACATTAAAGAATATCTAGAAGATATTATGAAAAAAAATTGTGATATGCACGGATTTAATTCATTAAGAGCAGCATATTTATTTGAAAAAGGTGAGCAATTAGAACAAGAAGCAATAAAATTTAAAGATATATATAATGATTCAGGTTATTATACTGATGTTAACACTAATCAAAAAGTAAGAAAATATGAAAGTTATATGCAACAAGCATGTTTTTTAAGATGTGATGCTGATGAAGCTGAGCAGCAGTATAATGAACAAAATCAAAGTAATAAAAAATTAATAAAATAAAGTTATTCTACTTTTTTCTTTAAAGTCCCAAGCGATATATTTAAACTGATAGACACACTAAATTTAAAATCTAGAGCAAGTAAGAAAATTCAAATAATTTTCTCTAAAAAAAGACTTATCAATAAGTCGTTTTTTTATTTTATGATAGATCTATTAATATCACAAAAAAGCACGTTTGCCCATAATTAGATTTAGGCAAAAGAAAAAGCATATAAGTAAATGCCTATATACTTTTAACTATCTTTTTTTCATTTCAAGAATTTTTTTATTAATTATTTCAGTTTGGGGAACTTGCTTACTATCATTATTCATTTTTCCATAAGCATAAGCCATTGCATAAATTTCTTCGTCTACTTCTTTGGCGTCCCAAGAATACATTTGACTTTGTCCTATCCTATTACTTATTATATCCGTATAATGATATGTTCCGTCTTCAGCAACATATTTTAAATTGTGATTACGTGCCATACTTTCAAATATAGCATCAATACTATGACCATTTACTAATTCTTCACTATATTTGCTAGTTAATTCTAAAAATTTCTTTAATTTATCCATTTCGTTATTATGTTTTTGTACCTTAAATTTTTCGTATAGCTCTTTAATTGTAAATGTTCTATCAAAGTCATTTCTTTTAGAGATATAATTAATAAAATCTAATAAAACAACAGCACCATCATTAGCATCAAATTGTTCAGTACATTCATTTATACAATTACTTCTTAAAACTGATTCAACAATTCCTTGATTAAACATATAATATGCATAGTAATTAATTATAGTTGTTAATAAACATTGAGGGTCAACTTCTTCTTTATGTTTTTGTCCATCATATAAATCCTTTGTATGTAAAGCAAAATTAAAACAACATTGTACCCCTAAATAATTGATAGCATCAATTAATACTGCATCTCTTATCTTTTTATCTATATTAGAAGTAATTTTACGATTTTCGCTTATATAATCTTTAGCATACTGTGTAAGACAAAAACAAAGAGTAGATGCTGAATAAGGTATTCTTCCATTTTCACTATGATATTCTATAAATTCTTTACCCATTTCAAAATTCCCCTTTCGTAAATTATTTATTATAATAATGAAAATATTAAAAATGTCAAGATTTTTTATGGAAATTCACACTATTTATTTAGAAAAGTGGTGCAAATAATCTTAAGATAGCTTGCCATAAGGACTTTATAAAACCTACTTTAACATCTTGGTCATTTAATTCTTTGCTATCTTTAAATGTATCATCAAAATCTTTGGCAATTTTCTTTATTTCAGTAACATTTTCCATATAAATTCCATTTTCAAAATGAAGATATAAACTTCTGTAATCCATATTTATTGTTCCTACTACTGCTCTAATATCATCGGATAAAAATACTTTTGAATGTACAAAACCATTAGTATATTTATAGATCTTTACTCCACTATCATGTAAAACTTTAAAGAATGATGTTGTTTGAGTATAAACGATTTTTTTATCAGGAATACCAGGTACTATTATTCTTACATCTACTCCTCTTTTAGCTGCTCTACAAAGTGAATTAACCATATCAGTATCGATTATTAAATACGGAGTCATAATATATAAATAATCTTTAGCACCATTAATCATATTAATATAAACATCTTCTCCAATTAAATCTTTATGAAGTGGTGCTACTCCATAAGGAATAACATATCCTTTATTCCTACCACCATTAGTAGCAAATTTATGTTTAAATTTCGTAATATCTTGATCTTCATTTACATTAGCATTCCATAAAGTTAAAAACATAACGGTTAAATTCCAAATAGCGTCCCCAACAATTTTAATACCATTATCTTTCCATATACCGAGCTTACTATTAACATTTATGTATTCATCACTTAAATTAACTCCACCCGAGAAAGCCACTATACCATCTATAACAGTAATTTTACGGTGATCTCTATTATTCATAAATATTCCTCTAAAAGGACTTAGTTGATTAAATGGAATACATTTAATTCCAAACTTAGCTAATGTCTTAGAATAATTTGTTGAAAGCAAACCCATACTTCCCATATCATCATATAAGATTCTAACATCAACACCTTGTGCAGCTTTTTCTTTCAATATATCTAAAATACCATTCCACATAATGCCTTCATTAATAATAAAATATTCCATAAATATAAACTTTTCTGCTTTTTTTAATTCTTTTAATAACTCTGGATAGAATACCTCTCCAAAATTATAATAAGTAATTTCATTATTTGTACTTACAAAATAATTTGTTCTATTTATTAAGTAATTAATATTATCTACGTTTTTATCATCTATTTCTTTTTTTAACTTACCATCTTGAACTAAATATTTACTATACTTTTTTTCATATTCAAAGATATTTTTTAATAGTTTATTTTTAGAATAATTTCTTCCTAAAGTAATTAATAGAATTGTTCCAAATATAGGAAATATTAAAATCAATATTATCCAGGGTAAATCATTTGAAAGCCTAGTACTTTCTTTTAATATACCAAGTACAATTAAAACACTTATAACACTATAAAATAATGTAATAATTCCAAGATATTTATAAAAAAATAATCTAATCATAATAGAAAATCCAAATTGTAAAAGCACTCCTAGTATTACTATTATCACTCTTTTTATTGTTTTTAACATAAGTATAACTCCTCTACTATTATATGATTTATATTAATATGATAAAAGCACTCAATTTACTTATAAGTGCTTAACCATTACGGTAACCTTTTATTTAATATATAGTATCATAGTAATATTATTTTGACAAGATTACTCATCTAAAGATTAGTCAATAATAAAATACAAATCTGTGATATAATAATTTCATAAAGGAGGGTTAAGATGGTAGTTAAAAAAAAGTTATTAAACTTGAAACAACAACTAAAAATGATGTTTATACCTGAATATTTACAAAAAATGAAAGAATTATCTCAAAGCGAAGATCCATTAAGTTTTAAAGCATTAAATAGCGCTATTGACAGACTTATTGAATATAATAATCAAAATACCGAAAAACAAACTGCAACTATAGAACAAACTATTAGCCAAAATTATGATAGTTTAGATAATAAGAAAGCAAAACAATTAAGAATACAAAGAAAAAATAATCACAATAACAAACAATTTAGAAAACCTTAGAAATTAATATGCAAAAACTACTTTCAAAATTAAAAGTAGTTTTATTTTAATAATAAATAGTCTTAGTTAGATGATGAGGTTTTTCTTTAAATTCTTTATTTTTACTTAAAAGCCATAGAGAATTATCTATTTGAGTAGAATTTAATTGTATTCCTTTTTGTTGTAAATGTTCTCTAATTAATTCTATTACATATATCATATTAGCACGTATTTCAACTTCCATTTCACTATTATGTTTTATTTCTTGTTGATTATCCACTAATTCTGCTAACTCAGGAGAATATTCTAAAATTTTTAAATGCCTTAATACCTGTGGAATTTTATAATCAGCACAGCCTATCATATTATCATAATTTTTAATATTTTCTTTTATATAATCCATGTTTAAAATTAAATCGCCAACTAATAATATTGCTCTTTTAAAAAAGTATATATCTCTTCCTTTATATGGACTTATATCTCTAAAATTACTAAAATGTCTTATAATGTTATTTAAAAGTTCAATATCACTATTACCATTAATAATTTTTGATAAATCAACTATCGTTTTAAATTCTGAAGTTAATTGTTTAAGAATATTAAATCTTTCATTTAATAAGGGTATTGACGTTGTTCCTTTAAATATTTTATCAAACTCTTCAATTGTTAAATGTTCCAAATAATCTATATTTAATAAATCATATCCATTTTTTATAGCTTTAGATATAGCATAAAACAAACCATATGATCCAGAATACCATTTTCCTTTATACTCAATTTTCCATTTAACATCTGAATTCCAATAACAAAAATTAAGTGATTCACACAATATTAAATACATTAATACTTGATTTTTAGAATATTTATCTATATCAAGAAAATCATTATCTAACCATGGCTTTTTTTTATTTTCTTGCAACTGATTTATAATCTTATCAATATTATTTGTATTTATTTTTACATAAGTAGAATTATCTACTACATATTTTATAGAATCTAATATTTCATCTCTTGTAATCATATTTTTACCTCTCTATATTGAAATTATAACATATAATATTATTATCTATTAAACTTTTTATTTAATATTTCTCTTTCTGTATAATATTTGTCACCGATTTTTATTATATGGTTTTTATTTCTCATAAATTTATCAGTATCATCAACATTTTTTATTCTTTTAAAATGATATCTATGTAAATACCTATCTAATAGGAATTTATCAAAAATATATTCTTTGTTCTTGGTTTCTATAAAAACTTTATAAATCAAAAAACTAATTATAATTATTAAGTTAAATTTAATATCTTTGTATAAACAAAATATAAATAAACTAAATATTGTTAAATAAGAAATTAATAATGATATATTTAAACTCTTTTTAAACGATATGTTAAAGGATAAAATTACATTTAGTAATTTACCACCATCTAATGGATAAATTGGTAAGAGATTAAATGATAGAATTGTACAGTTATATATTTTTATTAATTCTTGATAAGATGATAAATAATTTATATTCATAAGTATAATAGAAAATATCATTTGAAATATTGGTCCCATTAATAAAACTGATAGTTCTTTCCATAAATTTTCATTTAGAGAAATATTTAGCTTACTAATTCCTCCAAATGGATAAATATATATTTTATCTACTTCTATTTTAAAAAAAATGGCACATAAAAAGTGCCCTAATTCATGAACTAAAATTAATGATACTAATATACAAAAAGGCATAAATGCACCTATTAGTGCAGCAATACATGCAAATATTAAAAATAAGGGACTAATCTCAATATATCTATATATATTCTTTATAATCTAGATAAACTCCTTGTTTTTGAAATACCATATATAATTTTTTACCATTAGCCTCCCCTATTAAATTTCCTTTTTCAATATAATCATACATTTTAATATCATTAGATTTTATATTAGCATACCATACATCAATACCATTAACCTGTTCAATAATAACAGTATTTCCATAACCTTCTTTTTCTCCCATAAATACAACGATACCACTATCTAATGTGGGAATCATATAATTTTCTTCTACTTGTAATAATACCCCATCTTTATAAACATTAGCTTTTTCATATTTCAATTTTTCATTAAATACTTCTTGTTCCTTTGGAGTTACTTTATCAATTGATAAAATATTACCAAAATATTTTTCATAGATTGATTTTAATTTGGTAAATTTAAAACTATCTTCATACACATATTTTATAATGTTATTTTTGAAAGTAGTATTACTTTTTATAAAGATTAAACAAAATAAGAATAATATAGTTACTATTAATGACCTATTAATAAAGCTTCTAACACCCTTTTTTAATGTAAGTTTTTTTTGTACTGTTTTTTTTCTTCTATAATCTTCTACGTTCATATTCTTAATCTCCTCATTAAATAATATGATATAAAAAAAAAGCTATGACTAATATAGCTTAATTTTTCGATATTTTCTGGGAATTAATTTTACAATAATATAGAGAATTTCTGCATATACTAAATTTAAAATAAGACTATGACTAATTTTATATACAATTCTATCTATATTAATTGGAACTAAATTCAATATAATTATACACAAGACTGTGGTTAATTCATATATAACAATTATTAAAAACATTTTTATGATTATTTTAATATAGCTATGACCAAATTGTTTATCAAAAATTTTATTTAAATAAGCAATAAATAAAAATAATATAGCATTAAAGAATAATAGATTGGTATAACACAAATCATATAAAAAACCTACAACAAAACTAGTAATTAAATATTTTTTATCACTATGACTATCATGAAATAAACTATAAACCACAACAATTGATACTAAAGTAGTAAGAGGAGTAAATAAAGATAAATCACCAACTCCATATGGTAAAAAGTTGGTTAAAATTCCATCTAGGCAAAATGAAATCGCAATAATAATTACACTAATAAGCATTATGATTTCTCCTTTAAAACAGTCAAGTAATGTATATTATTAAAATCTTGACTAGTTTCTAAGTAGACTATTTTACTTAAATTATATTTATCAGATTTTATTTTTTTTACTGTACCAATATATATTCCTCTTGGCTCTTTACCACCTAAACCACTAGTTAAAACTTTATCATTTTCTTTAATATTGAAAGTTTTATTTACTCCGTTTATCATTAATAATCCACTTTTTTTATCATAACCATTTAAAATTCCATTTGTATCTCCAGATTCTGTCGTAATAGAAACTGATACTTTATAATTAATATCATCTGCGGTTATTAATTTTATTTCACTTGAATTAGCACTAACTTTGCTTATTTTACCAACAAAACCATCTTTAGTAATTACTGCCATATCTGTAGCTATTCCTGATTTTTTCCCCTTATCTATAGTTAACGTATTAAACCAATAACTTTTATTTCTAGATAATACTGTTGCTACTACAGCATCATATTCAGTTAAGGTTTTCTTTAATTCTAAAGTTTCTTTTAATTCCTGAATTTCTTTTTCTAAAGAAGAGTTGACATTTTTTTGTATAATATAACTTTTTGACATATCTTCGCCTTTAGATTTATTTAGGGCTGTAAAAGGATACATAATTACTTTATTAAAAACCATAACGATATCTTTACCAATTGATTCTAACAAAGTATAATCTCTATCTAATGTAAAAGACAAAAATAATAGTATAAAAATAGCTATAACACTTATAAATATGATTAAAATTTTATTTTTATTTTTTTTCTTCTTATACAATCTGCTTCACCTCTTCATTTCTTTGTTATTATAATATAAAATAACAATTGTTACAATAATTATAAAGTAAAAATATCTTTATTTTCATAAAAACTATAATAAGAATTATCACTAACTATAATATGATCAATAATTGGAATTCCTTGCATCCTACCTATCTCTACTAAATTATTAGTAAAGTGTAAATCTTCTTTGCTAGGTGTTACATCTCCAGATGGATGATTATGTATACACACTATATTTGATGCACTTAATAAATACGCTTCTTTAAAAACCTCCCTTGGATGAACTATACTTTTATTAATTGTTCCCATAAATAATAACTTCCTTTCAATTAAATCTTGTTTATTATTAAAATATAAACAGTAAAAATATTCTTGTTTCTTACCAAAAAATAAATATTTAGTATCTTCCCATATATCTTTAGGATTACATAATCTTCTATTATTAGAATTACTTTTAGTTAAAAATATTCTACGTCCAAGTTCAATACTAGCTACTAATTCAATTGCTTTAACATTACCTATACCTTTTATTCTTTTTAACATAGGAACAGTCATATTTTTTAAATTATCAATTGTTTTACACATTTTTAAAACTTCTAAAGAAATATTTTTAACACTATTATTAATTGTTCCTGTTTTTAATATAATAGCTATTAACTCTTCATTACTTAATTTAGCAACACCTTCTTTAATTAATCTTTCTCTAGGTCTTTCATCCTTAGGAATCTCTTTAATTTTATAATTCATAATTCACCTCAATATATTATTGAGAATAAATAAAAGTTTATCCTTGATTTATGACCATTTCTTCATAATTTGCTAACACAACTTCTTGAATAGTAGAAATATCCCTTTCTTTTTTTGTGCTTTCTATTAAAATATCAAATTGTTCTACATTACTTAAAAATTCTGAATCAGTAATATTTTTCTCTTTCTGATAGATTGAATATCCTTTATCAGTATAAATTTTCTTTATTTTATTAGCATTATCAATATTTTTAGTAATTCCTACATAAACATAATATTTATCATTATCCTTGACTACCAGTTTTGGTGTAATATCTTTAGTGTTGTTCTCTAATGATTTTTTTGAAGAGTAAACTCCCTCTTCTAAAAAGTAAACTTTTTTTTCTGAACTAAATATATATTTGTCTATATCCTGATATTTAGAGAATAGTATTTTTCCACTAATACCTCCCAAAATAATCGCTGCTATCATAATAATTATTAATCGTTTCATCTTATCACCAAATACATATTAACAAATCTGGTTGTAATAATTTGTCGAAAAAAAATATGTACAGAAAAATGTACATATTTTTATAACAAAGAAAAAGCATAAATTTATGCTTTTTAATTTTTTTCAGTTTCTAAATTTAGTTCAATATTATCAATAGAATAACCATCATTAATTTCTTTAATATTCATATTTTCAATAAATAATGTTGCTTTAAAGTCTTTTATTGATAATTCTATAGCAGCTTTTAAATCTTTATTTAAACTTAAACCTAAATTCTTAATTGGTGTTTTTAAAGAAACGTTTTTATTTGATTTTTCTCCTCTAGCTTGACTAATAATATCAATCATATCACTACCAATTTTAACTTCTTTATTAAAATCATAATCAAGTGGTTTAATTTCAGTTAAATGAATTGATTTTTTATCATGATATAATTCTTGATATATTTCTTCAGTAATATATGGGAAGAAAATACTAAAGTCTTGTAATAGTTTATAAAGAATCGTATAAATAGTTTTTTGTCCTGAATATCTTGGAATATCTCCAAACTCTTCTGGTCTATATAATCTATGTTTTACTATTTCAATATAATTATCACAGAAATTCCAGAAGAATTTTTCTAAATGATTTAAAGCTAATCCAACTTCATATTCATCTAAATATTTAATAAATCCTTTTTCCATTTCTTGAAAAGATCCCAAAATCCATTTATCAACATATTCAAAATCACTAAATTCTTTATCTTTATAATCTTGTAAGTGCATTTCAATAAATTTAGAAACATTCCATATTTTATTTATTAATTTTTTACCTCTTAGTAGTGTTTCTTCACTATAGTTTATATCCGTTCCTAATCGTCCTGAACCTGCCCAATATCTTACTATATCAGCCGAATATTGATTTATAATATCAAGAGGTTCTTCTTTACTATTTCCTTTTGATTTACTAATTTTATTACCATCTCCGGCTTTAACATACCCAGAAATCATGACATTATCCCATGGTCTACTACCGAAATGATAAAAACTTTTTACGATGGTATAAAAATCCCAAGTTCTTATAATTTCTGAGGCATTTGTTCTAATACTCATTGGCTTTAATATATCTTCATAGTTTTCTTTTTCTCCATATCGCATATTAATTAAAGGTGTTACTGAAGATGTTGCCCAAGTATCCATGACATCTGTTTCTGGTATAAATTCTCTACATTTACATTTAGAGCATTCTTTTACTTTAGGATTATCCACTAATGGATTAACAGGTAAATCTTCTTTTTCTGCAAATACTGGTTTTCCACACTTTTTACAATACCAAACTGGAAATGGTACACCAAAATATCTTTGTCTTGAAATACACCAATCCCATGCAATATTATTTACCCATTCTTCGTATCTAGTATGCATATATTCTGGATGCCATTTAATCTCTTGACCAATCTTTAAGAAATCTTCTTTATGGTTCATAATATCTATAAACCATTGTTTCATAACTGAATACTCAACTTCTTTTCCACATCTTTCATGTGTCTGTACTTCATGTTCTAATTCTTCAATTTTAACTACATATCCACCAGCTTGTAAATCTTCAATAATTTGCTTTCTAGCTTCTTTAATTTTCATTCCACCATAATTTGGAACTTCTGAAATAATTCTTCCATTATCAGTAAAAATATATTTTAAAGGTAAATTGTATTTTTTCCACCATTCAATATCTGTTTGATCTCCAAAAGTACAGCACATAACAACACCTGTACCCTTATCTATAGCTACTTTTTCATCTGCCATAATAGGAACATCGACATTAACAACTGGAATATGAGCCTTTTTTCCAATTAAAGACTTATGTGCTTCATCATTGGGATTTACAAATACACATACTATTGCAGGTAACAATTCTGGTCTAGTTGTGGCTATAGTAAATTCTTCATCTGTTTCGACTGTTTTAAAATTAATATAATTAAATGTAGTTTTTATGGTTTTAGTTTCAAGTTCTGCTTGAGCGATAGATGTTAAACATTCATTACACCATAATGCAGGACTTTCTTTATGGTAACAATGTCCTTTTTCATTCAAATCTAAAAATGACATTTGACTTATTTTTATCGTAGATGGACTAACGGTTTTATAATGTATATCCCAATCTGTGCTTACACCAATTTTACTAAATAAATTTTTAAATTCTTCTTCATACTTATCTGTAGTTTCATAACAAAGTTTAGAAAATTCTTCACGGCCAATTTCGTGAGCTTTTTTGCCTTGTTCTTTTTCAACTAATCTTTCACTTGGTAAGCCGTTGTCATCAAAACCGAATGGATAAAAAATATTATATCCTCTTAATCTTTTATATCTAGCAATCATCTCAGTTTGAGAATATGAAAAAATATGCCCAATATGGATTTTACCATTTACTGTTGGAGGAGGTGTATCAATAGAAAACACTTCTCGATTATCAGGCTTAAACTTATAAATATTATTTTTTTGCCAATATTCTAACCATTTATTTTCTTTTTCTTGTGCATTATATTTCTTATCTAACATATCCATCACCTACTTAAATCTTTTAAATATCAAAAATAATCAACTTATTATATTAAGTCAATTATTTATATTATAAACGACATTATCTTTTTTTACAATATTGTAATGCTGCTTTTTCTTGTAATATTCTTCTTAATTTAATTCCATATAGAATCGTATATTGAGGAATATTATTTTCTTCTAAAAATTTAAATGTTTCTAGTTTAGTTTCTAAACTTACTTCTACTCCACCAATAATTGTTTTTCCTTCTAATTCTTGTTTTTTACTAATTAAATCAGGTGAAGTTCTTCCTGAATACTTATAACTAAGACAACTTCCATTTTTAGCGAAAAATTTTATTAATGCTGCTCGTTCTACTGCACCATAGTCAGACTGTTCAAAAAGTCTCATAATTTCTTGAAAATTTTTCTTAGTAATCATATAATAATCTAATAAGTCAAAATTTCTACCATCGATTCCAAATAATAAGCCTTCTACTATTTTATCTAATTCTTCTTTACTGGCTTCAAATTCCTTTTTATTTTTTAATATGATACCTGGATTAGGATATTTTCGAACATTTGAAAACCTTTCAAACAACTCTAAATTGTATTCTTTTAATAATTTTCGCATTTCAACAGCTTGATGAGTAGATATATGATTTAAACTATAAAATTCTTTTTTTGTAACTATATTTCCTGAAAGATATTTCTCAGCTAATTGTTCTGCTTCTTCTTTTGTCATTATATTACCCCCCTTAATTTTCTTTTTACAAATTAACTTTGAATTTAATATTACCTCTAAGGCTTTCTTATTATATCATATTTTAATAAATTTGCAAAGAAAAAATTAAAATAATCTAAAGACTATTTTAATTATTCATTTTTAGATTCTATTTTTTCTACTTCTGGATATTCTTTGTTTTTTGTATCAACTATGGCTTTCTTTAGTACTAAGTTATTAGCAAGTTTTCCTGTTGTACTATCTTCTATTGCTTCAGTAGATTCAATTTGTTCTATAATATCCCAACCATCTATTACTTTACCAAAGGCAGCATACTCTTTATCAAGATAAGATGCTGTATCTAGCATAATAAAAAATTGGCTTCCCGCTGAATCATAATCCTGACTTCTAGCCATAGATACTATCTTTTGATTATGTTTTAAATCATTTTTTAAATAATTATTATTAATAAATTCTCCTTTTATTGAATAACCTGGACCACCAGTTCCTGTTCCTGTTGGATCACCACCTTGTAATACAAAGCCAGGTACTAATCGATGGAAAGTATTATTATCATAAAATCCACTTTTTACTAAAGAAATAAAATTATTAACGGTATTTTCTGCTTTGTCAGGATATAATTCTATAACAATTGCTCCATAATTTTCAACTCGCATAGCTACTACTGGATTTTCAGTTTCATATTTATTGAGTGTAGTTATATTCCCTTCGATATTAAAATTAATACCTAATAATTCTTCTTTTGCTTTTTCTTGGTTTTTACTACATCCACAACATATACTAACTAATAAAATAACTATTATTAATTTCAAATATTTTTTCATACAATTCCTCCATTCGTATTATATCATAACTTTTGTGTTTTCTAAAAGGTTATGAAACTTTACTATTTTTAAAATTTATCAAAAATATTTTTATCAATTCTTTTATTGAAAGTTCGTAAAATTAGAACAGATTTATCATCATAGTGATTCGTTAAGTTATTTTAAACTTTTTTCATAGCTTAGAAAAAGATACTAAAATATTAATTTCTAAAAGTAATATACTGTGAGAAGCTTTATTTGAGTTAAAAAAAATAATTTAGTATTTTTCTAAATTATCTTTTATTTTTTATAAATCCATTTTTATATCATCTTTTTTTACATCATCTGCTTCAAAAAACTCTTTTTTAGACATTCCTTTATTTTTTGCAATATTACTTGTTGGGAATGAAACTAATAATTGATTATATAATGAAACATTAGAATTATAAAGTCTTCTCGCAGCTTGTAAATGTTCTTCTACATCTGCTATAGATTGTTGTAATGTTTTATAATTTTCACTTGATTTTAATTCTGGATAACTTTCGGCTACAACATTAATTTTTCTGAAATTTTCATCCATAGCATGATTTGCATCATTTCTTTCTTCTATAGACATATTTTTACGAAGTTTTACCACTTCAAACAATGTTTCTTTTTCATGTTTAGTATAAGATTTAACTACTTCAATCATTTTAGTTAAAACATCATGTCTTTTAGTTAATGCCACATCAATTCCCGAAAGTGCTTCATCTATTTTAACAACAGATCTATTTAATTTGTTAGATGTCGAAATATACCATATTATAAAAACTAATATAATTACTATTACTGCTATTAATATGTATAGTGGATTCATACTACACCTCCTTTCCAAACAAATTATTATCTAGATTTAACTCATCTACAAAATTTGTAATTACCTTTATATCTTTAACTATATCTTCTTCTATTTCTTGTTCGTTAATCGGTTTAAAAACATTATACTCAAAGGAATCATCATGATTATCTATCGCTATATATAATCTGCTATCAACAAATCCAAACATAATATCACAATTTAGTTTTTTTATAATATCTTTTATTTTTGCCATAAAGTGTGGTGTTAAGATATAAAATGCCTCATGTTCATTCTCTGCATAAACAGAAAATTGTTTATTAAATTCAACATCCTCCATTTTAACGTTTGAAAATTTCTTTTTCCAAGGTAATGTATTAGCTCTAAAGTGATGACTTGCAACTTGTATATTAGCTTTAAAACTTTTATTAAAGTCAAATACCATTAATCTTCCCATAAAAATTGTTTCCCATACGTCTTTTTTATTTCCGTCATCTTCTTCTTCATGTTTTTCCTCAATATGGATATCAGATTGTTCAAACTTAATACCCTTATAAGTGCCTGAAATATAATCATTGGAATAAAAATTATCACCTGTATTAAGCATACCAACATTTTCCATAATATATTTCTTACTAAACCCCTCTTCAGATTTATAATCAATATTTTCAAAAAAACAATGAAGTGAGTTTAATACAAAAATACTTTTAAATTCTTTATAAAATATATAAATATCTTTACCATTAACAATATTCTTAATAATATTCAGTATTATTATCGAAAAAATAAGTTCAATCAATATTATGATTATAGCAAAATAAAATTCGATTTTACTTGATGTTATAACAAATATTGACATTACAATTAAAATTCCAATAATAATCGTTCCGATTAAATTACATTTTCGATTTTTTCTAATAATAATTGATTGCAGTGATTTTAATTCTTCAATATTCATAGCTTTACTCCACATCGTATTTTTATTTAAATTTATCTAACATTTTTATTATAGCAAACAAAAGATATATTGTCATATTTTTTATTGAAATTATTTACTTCCTTTTAATTGATTCATACTTTCTTCATACTTATTTGCACTTTCTTCAAAATTATAATTAATTGATCCACTAGTATAATCAAAATGTAATTCTTTTTTCTCTTTAAAATAGCTATTTCTTATTATTTTAATTGTATCTCTAATAATTTCTTCTTGTTTATTATCGTTTGAATTAATAAACTTTTCTTCTGTAGCATCTATAAGTAATCTTTCCATCAAGTCTGAAAATTCACAATATAATTGTCCTTTATATATACTATCCATTTTAAAAATATACTCTACAGGTGTATTAATTCCATTTTTATACATCAAGTCATATAAGCTAATTCCTTTATGGTTAAATAATTCTCCAATAGAAACATTGCATAATTCTGCAATAACTCTTAATTCTTCTTCATATAGTTCATAAAAACTACTAACACTATAATCGTTGGTTGCTAAATGAGCAATCATATTAGCACCACCCTCACTAACCATAATACCTACTGAATAACCCATATAATTATTATCTGTTGGTAACATTAAATAATTTGTACAATCAAATACTATTAATGAATTCTCTGTTTCTTCTCGATACGATAAAGTTCCATGACCTAAAACCTCATGAATAAATTCAAATTTTTCTAATGGTTTATCACTTGGTAAATAAACTACTCCTGATACAGTATCAAAATAAGCATATACCGAATCTTTATTCATTGTATTAATCATTTCTTCAGATGAAAGATATTGGAATTTCATCCTTTTAGCATTAGCATATAAAACACTTAAATCTATATTTTTAAGTTCTTCACTATTTCTCATATTATTAATGCAATCTAAAATTATATCTTTTTTGTCGTTATCAATATTTTCGTTATTTTTAAATGTCTTAATTATATCATCCCAAGTAGGAATAAAATCTATATTCTTGAATTTTCTAAATTCATCATGATTTGGAATAGTAATTTGATGTTTATTATTGCTGTTTACAAAGTCTTCAACAAAAATATAATCATTATTATCATATTCTTTATCTATAACCTCCATATTGTAATTTTTAAAGTAATTATAAATTTCTTCACTTTTATCTTGCCTTTCAATACTTTCTATACTTTCATTGTTACTTTGATTGTCACTATTTATTTCATTGCAACCACACATAGATAAAGCTAAAATAATTGATAGTAAACCACTTGTAGTCCTTATCATAGGAGTAATTTCAATATTCATATTGCATAACGTTTCTTTAATTTTTTTTAAATTACTTTTTATATCAAAGGATAATAGAGTATCATTAGAATAAAATTTTCTATATAACTCTTTAAATATATTAATATCTGGATAATAAAAATTATTTGTAGTAGAATTATACTCTAAAAAATAGAATGGATAATTTTTGGATATTAAATAAATATATTCTTTATTATTATATTTGAAACTATATAAATATTTAAAATTTTCTTTTTTCATAACGTCTCTCCATAATATATATCTTATGTATATATTGTATCACAAAAATACTCGTTCTAAATCATTAGTTTTATTTTACCATTATTATATCAGTTAAAAAAATTTGTACTGATTATATATAAAAAATATGATAAAATTATACTATGTTAGGAAGAGGTGGATAGCTTTGAAAAAGAATAAATTAATTTTGATAATTGTAATAATTACATTTTTTATAACGGGTTGTTATTCAAAAGAAGCAAATGAATTAGCAAAAAGATATAGAAAACAAGGAAAAATTAATGCTATAAATTATGTCAAAGCAAAATACAATTTTAATGCAACAGTGAAATCAGTTGATGAAGAAATTAATTGTGATTCTATCTGGGGATGTTTAAGTTCTAGTCCTAATGGCAGTGTAAGGGTTAAACTTAATGCTAATAATAAAGACTTTTATGTTTATGTAACTGGAGAATATAAATCAAATGAAGCTATTGATGATTATCAATTTAAAGAAATAGAAACAGATTTTATTGAATTTTTTCGAAATAACATTGCTTTAAATTTATATGATTATAAATTAGAATTTAATTCAAGAGGAATACACGAATATTACAATAATAACTTAGATGATATGATTTCATATATATCAAACATAGAATTATATTATATTGGAGAAAATGATTTAAACCAATTAAATATCAATAGTTTAGAAGAAAAATTTAAAAATCATTCTGAATCTATAAATCTTATAAATTTTAAAACTCGTGAAAAGTGTAATGCTTATAAAAAAGCCGAAATTGAAAATGTGAGTTTATCGGACGATAATATGAAAAATATTTATAAAAGTAGTATGTTAACTTTATCTCAAGGACAAAAAACATTTTATAATTATGATAACATAACTAATTATAATGATGATGCATATGTATATTCTTCACAAGATAATAATAAGTACGAAATATCCCTTACAAATTTAGACGATTTAAATTATTATAAGGAATCCTATCCTGAACTAAGCGATAAAAAAATAGTGCAAGTAACAAATGCATATTCAATTCCTTCATCAGATTCATTTTTATATATTTACTTTCCTATAGAAAAAGTTAACGCAAAAAAATCTGACAAAATATATCTTGTTTCAGAATGTAATGTTAATGGAAATAAAAAACATTTTATTGAAAGCTATTATGGAATAGATTCTACTATAAAAATAGGAATTGTAGGTGACTATTATATAGAACAAATACGATATTCACAATGTGATATTGATTCTGTAATTAATTTTGCACTTATAAAAATCAATGATTAAAAAATAGCAATTTAAGCTCTGCAAATCTTAAATTGTCTTTTTTTTTTGAATATCTTTATCAAAATATTAATGATATTTTGTATAGTTGTAGATTATTTTATATCCTACATTGATGTTATAGCCATAGTCCAGATTTAGTCTTTCAAAATGATAGTGCTTATATTAGGATACTATAAGCGATTGTGGAAGATATCTACAACTTTTTTATTAAACATTGCTGATTTTGTTTTAATATTTCTTCATATTTTTTATCCAAATATGGCTTTAACTTAGATATATTTGCATTGCGAAAATTATCTTTGAATCCATAATTAGGATTCTCAACAAATTGGTTGTTCTGTACATCAAAATATCCTAATATAAATATTGATGATAAGAGTGCTATATGTGTTGGATTACCATAAATGTCATGATAATCACTTGATAATTTATCAGTTGGTTCAAGCACAATAGAAGTATTACTACAAGAAATAAAATATTTTGATTCATAAGGAAATAATAATTCTTTAGGAATACAGAGAATTATTACTGCATTGTCTGTATCATTTATAAAAGAACGTAAATCATATAAACATTCTTCATATGGCAAATTAAAGCGTCTTGAGGTAAAAGCGATGCCATATGAATCATCTTGTATAATTAGGCCTTCTTTTAATATTTTATTTGGTAAAGTATGATTGATACAATTATCTCTATTAAAAATAGCATGTCCTGCAACATAATTTTCATTTTCAACCATATAAAATATATAATCTACTAAATGTGTAATATTCGTATTATCTCCATTATTTACTTTTGACAAAATAATTTTTTAAATAAAAGAAAACTAACACGAGGGTGTGAGTAATTATCACAATGGAGCGATTGTGGAAGATATCTACAACTTTCACTCATAACGATTTAATATATAGTAAATCAATCAATTTTATTTTAACATATAATATATATTTTTACCAGAACCTGTTTGTATTAAAATATTGTCATCAATCATTTTATTTAGAATATCATTTGCTCTTGTTTTAGAAACTTCTAACAAAGCTTCAACTGTTAATCTATTTATTTTATTATTTTTCTTTAAGTATTTTACTATTTGCTCTTCCTGTGTTAAATTTGATGGCAACAATTGTATATAGTCATCAACATCAATATAATTTACATTAAATAATGTTACTTTAAAGGCATTATCAGAATCTAATATTAAAGGTTTCTTTTCATATTCTTGATAGGATTCTAAAATTCTTCCTATTCCTGTCCCAAAACTTTCAACATATCTTAATCTATAAAAAATATTTGCTAAATTTGGATTTCGTGATTCTGATACCCCAGCATATAAATCTTTTAGACTTATTCCTTTTACTAATCCACCCAAAGAGGTAATTTCATAGTGATCATCAAAAAGAGAAATTAAAATACTTCCTGTAAAATTATAATCTCTATGAATAACTGCATTCAATAAAGATTCTCTTAAAGCATATTCTGGATAATCCCTTATGTCTTGTCTTTCTAAACCTACTATCTTACCTTTAGTCTTGTTGTATAAATCTAAATATTCATATGTATCATTTACTTGTTTTAAAACTGAACCTGTAAACTCTTTTCTATCTTTAAATTCAATTTTATTATTTCCATTAAAAATAGCACATTTTATAGAGTATGGGCATTCATCTGATAAAAGTAATCCAAGGTTTGTATATTGACCATTTAAGGTTGTTATATTTAAAGATTTAAATTTGTTATCATTTATTTCAATATTATGTTTTTTAAATACTTCTTTTAAGTATTCAAAATGCAAATTTTGATTGATTGAAATATTATTTTCAAATGAATTGCTATTACTTTCTAATAACATCTTTTTGATAACTTCTTCACTAGCTTGAACTGAAACATTACCATGTCTTAAATACACACCAGATGATTTTAATCCTTTTTCTGCTAAATAATAAGGTTTATTGGGAGCCTCACTAACTTTTACTATAATAATATCTTTATTTTCTATATTTTCAATATATATCTTTGTATAAAGAGTTAAATCAGAGCATATTCCTTCACGAATCATTCCACTTAATGCCTCTAAATCTTTTTCAGCATTTTTTAATCCAATGATTTTACCGTTATCATCAATTCCTATATAAATTGTTCCATCATTAGAATTAGCAAAAGCAACTACTTCTTTCTTTATATCTTTTGTAAGTTCAACTTTTAATTCAGTCTTTTGATCTTCCTTATACATTTTCATCACCAATTATATTATATACAAAATAAAAAATATTATCAATGTATTCGACCACTTTTCGACCACTTTTCGACCACATATCATTTTTGCATTAAAAAATCGAACTAAAAAGTTCGACTAAAATACAAAATGGAGCGATTGTGGAAGATATTTACAACTTTCACTCGTAAACGATTTGATATATAAAATATCAATCACTAATAATATTCTAGCACAAATTATCTTTAATGTCTCGGAAAATATGTGATTTCAGCAAAAAAGAGTAAATTTGTAATATTTTTTTCGCAAAGAAGTTTGATATAATTGATACATAATAAGGTGGTTATATTATGTGTGAAGAATTAATTGAAGAAATCGAGAAAAGTAAAAATTTAGGAAGATTAGAAAGAAGAAAAAAAGAAAGATATTTGCAAAAGAAACACAAGGATAAAACAATAAGAATTAAATCTGGAAAGACATTTACTAAATCTGATGGTTTAAATAGAAAACAGCAAAGAGAGCTATTAAATGATAAAAATTTATTAAATGAATTAAGAAAAATTATACTTAAATATTTTCCAAATTTAATGTCCTTGTTTTCTAACCTTACTGATAAAAGACATAAAAGCTATATTACTTATAAAATGCGTACCATAATTATGACTAAATTATTTGCTCTTTTATGTGGTATTACTACTATGACTGGTATAAATGAAGAATTTAATACTGAAGAAGCAATTAAAAATTTATCTAAAATTTGTAATCAAAAATTAGATGAAATCCCTAATTGGCAAACTATTCAAGATGTTATTGAACAATTAGATTATAATGAAATTAATGATATTAGAAAATATATGTTCAAAGCTCTTTTAAGAAGTAAAATGTTTGATAGATTTCGCTATAATGGTTGCATTCAATTAATTGTTGATGCTACTGGACTTACTGCTTTAGATTATAACTTAAACGGAAATTGTTTAACTAGAATTAGAGATGGTAAAACTAAATATTATAAATATGTTTTAGAAGCTAAAGTAGTATTTGGAAATATCGTTATTAGTATTGATTCTGAATGGATTGAAAATAATAAATTAAATAATGAATCAGATAAACAAGATTGTGAAATAAATGCTTTTAAAAGAATGCAAGAAAGAATTAAAAGGAACTATCCAAAATTAAAATTTATAGTTACAGGTGATGCTTTATATGCAACTACACCAATGATTAATATTTGTAAAAATAATAATTGGCATTATATCTTCAATTTAAAAAAAGACAGATTAAAAAGTATCTATCAAGAATTTCAAGATAATCTAAATTATGAAAATGAAGTTTCAAAAGAAAATTATTATTTATCTTCAAATATTGAGTTTAACGGAAATATGCTAAATGCTTTTAGATATATTGAAACAAAAGAAGACAAAACTACTGTTTTTAATTATATAACTGATTTAAAGGTAGATAGTTATAATATTGAGGAAATTGTGGTTATGGGTAGAAGTCGTTGGAAAATTGAAAATGAGGGTTTCAATGAACAAAAAAATGGCACTTATAAAATAAGTCATTTATGTAGTAGATTTGAGAATGCTTTAAAAATTCATTATATATTTATACAAATTGCACATACAATTAGACAATTATTAGAATTAGGTTCTATTGTTTATAAAGAAGTAAAAAAATTTGTAACAAAAAAAGAAATAAGCAAAAATCTCATCAACACACTTATTTCTTCCACAATCACAAATCTAGAAAGCTTAGATTTAAACTTTCAATTAAGATTTGATGATTAAATTATAACATTAAAAGCGTTCTTTGAAAAGTAGTGTTGATGAGATTTTAAATTTTTCTTATATAAAATTTTTTTAATATGTCTAAATATATGCGAAAAAAAACTTTATGATATTTTTAATTCCTAAAATTCATAAAGTTTTTCTTTTTAATTTAATTTACTCTTTTTTGCTGTGTGATTTTATGGTAAAATTAATATTAGATGCGGAAGTGTAATTATGTTAAAGTTAAAAATTAGATTATTTTTTTTAGAACACAAAATTATCACATATTTAATATTAATACTATCTATGCTATTAATAATGTCTAAAATTTCATTTAAAATTTCAATGCCAAACGATCCAACAACGATTGGTGTTTTAGGAACATTACTCGGAGCAATTGTTGGGGGATTATTTTCTCTTATTGGTTCAGTATATGTTAACAACAAGAAAATAATTAGTGAATCTGAAATTAAAAAAAAGAACGTAATATATAGACCTTTGTATGATGAATTATTAGATACAAAAAAAATAATTGAAATAGAGAATCGTTATCCAACTTATGTGAGATACCAAAAAGGTCAACAAACAATAACTAGGCATCCTCAAATTACTGCTTGGCAAAGAATATGCAGTGATAGTAGAATACTAGATACTCCTAATGTTTTAAAAGAACAATATCAAAGATACCTTAAATCAATTGAAAATTATACTAAAGTGAGAAATGAAGCAAATGAAATTATTCAAAGTGTAATTAATAAAACCGTAAAAGATGAAATTGGAAAGGAAAATGCAATTACTAATTTAGGTAGTTGTTTATCTGATGAAATATTAGATAATACACTAACAGGTAACAAACTAAAAAGTTATTGGCATTTATCAGGAGAAGATGAAAACTCTAATGATAAATGGGACGAAGTAGCATCAAAAATATCGAGTAAATGCAATAATTTTGAAGAAATAAAAACAATAAGGAATGCTTATAATGATTGGATAAGTATTCAAGATGAAACTATAAAATTATTGGAATTACTAATTTTAGAAATTAATATAAAATATGAAAAACAAAGAAGGTGATTTATAATGTCAACCTATGGAATGAGTAAAGACGAAGTAGTAAGAGAATTAAAAACGGAAATAGAAAAAGATCCTGATCTAAAATATTATTTGAATAATGAATATGTTGAAAGATTAATTGAATTACTTATTGAAGGAATTGGTAAAGTTATAGAGAAAAATAATAGAAAAGTAGAAAAGGATAAAGAAAAAGAAGCTTTTGCAAGAGGGTATAGATAATACAGGTGGTAAAAATGAAAAAAGATAATATTAACTTTATATTTAGAAGTCTTAATAAAAAGAAAATAACAATTTGTTTATTAATAGAAGCATTTTTGGATTTTATCTATTATTTTGTCCCATTTGCTTTTACTTTATTTTTAACACTACCATTTACAATAGAAAAAGCAATTATTGTAATCGCAATTTTTATTATATCCAAGACATTAAGAGTTGGCGGTAATTATTTATTAAGAAAGTGTAGTGATAATTATTTATATGAATATTCAAATATACAATATTCTGAATTTTACAAAAAATTAAGCAAGGTACCAACTGAAACAATTTCAAAGTATCAAACTGGCTATTTTGAAAATATAATAGAAAAAATTAGTAGTTTAGTAAAAACTATATTACAAGCAGAATATGTAAGTATTGTAATTACTTTTGTTTTTTTATTTTATACATTATATAACCAATCTATTATGCTATTCATAATATCATTTGTAACAAGTGTCTTATGTATATATTTGAGTATAAGAATATTAAAAAAGGCAAATAAACAAGTAGAAACTTTATACGAACAAGAATATGAATACTCTTCTGTTTATAATGATTTTATCAGTAATATTCGTACAGTAAAATTACTAAATAATGATAAATATTTTTTACATAAAATTAATCAAGAAGGATGTAAATGTTTTAATGAAAATAAAAAGTATGTTAAATTTTATTCATTTGAAGAAGTATTACGTAATATATTGATTGTTATTCCCTTTATTTTAGGATTAATAAAAGCAGCAATTGATTTATCGAATGGTATTGATACTCTTGGAATAATAACATTCTATATTTCTATACATGTTGAAATGGGTTTTGTTTTTGAAGAATTATCAGGAAATATAATAAGTTGGTATGAACTTAAAGCTATTAAAAATAAATTGAAAAATATTTTTAAAGACTTGGATGAACGAATTCTACTAAATGATTTTCATAAAATTAAATTATCAAATATAATTATAAAATATCCAAAGACTAACCTAGAAATAAAAGCGGATGAATTTTTAGTAAATAAAAAGGATAAAATATCAATTACTGGTCAGTCAGGACAAGGTAAAACATCTATTATTAATTTGATTTTAGGAAATATTAGTTCTTATAAAGGGACAATTTTAATAGATGATTGTGACATAAAAGATAAGAAACTAGATATAGGCGTAGTAAGTCAAGAAATTGAATTGTTTAATATGTCTATCAAAGATAATTTATGTTTAGATAAAAAAATATCTGATGAAGAAATTATAAACTATTTAAAAGAACTAGAATTAGATGAAATATTATTATTTGAAGACGGAATACATACGATAGTTGGGGAAAAAGGATTAAAATTATCAACTGGTCAAAAAAGAAGAATTAATATTTTAAGAAGTTATTTTATGGATAAAGATATTTATATTTTAGATGAACCAACATCTAATCTTGATAAACATACTGAAGAAGTTGTAGTTAATTTTATTTTAAAATATTTTAACGACAAAACATTAATTATCGCAACACATAATGAAAAAATAAATGAAATATGTAATAAATTTTATACTTTTGATAATCATAATTTGATAAATTTAAAAAGATGATTTAAAGCATTAATGCTCAATATCATCTTTTTCTTTTACATAATCTTTTGATTCACTTAATTTATTTGGATTTGAAATTATCTTAAAATTATCTTTATCTAAAGCACCATGTTCATATAATTCTTGAGCAAAATCTTCATATCTTTTATCTTTTTTAACAAAAATTTTATCCATTAGGAGTTGAACTAATCTATAAATCATATCTTTAAAGTGTTCAAGTGTTGATTTTAAAGAATGATTTTCTTTTTTTAATTCTTGAATTTCATTTTCCCTTTCTTTGATATTTTCGTTTAATTTATCAACTTCTTGATTGAGTGATTCGTTATTTTTGGTTAATAAATTTAATCTCTGTCGATTACTAATTAACTCATTACTTATTTCTTTTAAAGTAACTGATAACTCTTGAATATTTTGATATTCAGCAATAGTTTTATCTATTAAATCTATAAAAACAATTGCCTTATCTCGATCTTTAACATCTATAGCTAATTGATTTTTAATTAATCCTTTTGCTTTTAAACTTTCAAGAATTTCTTTAATTTCAGAAATATTATTAGACAATTTTTCTGTTTTTTCTTTAGCACTTTTTAAATTATTTTGGTGTATTTCAATAGACTTTTTTATTTTTTGATAGTTTTCCATTTCAGTTATATGATAATCTCGATTTCTGCCTTTTAATTTCGTCTTTAATTGATAATTTACTTGATATTCTTTGTTAAAAGATTCCATACAACGCACCCTCATTTTATCTTGAATTTTTGTTAATGATTCTTTAGTAAAAACATCAGATTTACCAACTTGTTTAGACATACCATATTTATTTTTATATTTAACTGGAACACCAATTATATGAAGATGTGGACTTGTTTCATCATAATGAATGATTGCACTTGCTATTTTAAAATTAGGTACAACAGTTTCTAAATCATTAACTTGTTCTTTAAATACATTAGTCATTTTCTTTTTATAATCCATATCTTTTGTATTCCAAAATTCCATATCACCAAGTTCAATAATTATTTCACAAGCTAAATCTTTTTTAGAGTTATTGCTAATATGAGTGAAGTAATCTTCTATTTTTCTATCATCACGAATTTGTTGGTTATTATATTCAATTTTTGCTTCTTCGAACTCATCTATATATAATTTTTTAACATCATCAACTATCGAAAATGAACCTCTAATAACTTCAATATTTTCTCTATCATTATCATATTTTCTACAATT
>CANRKG010000010.1 GCA_947631155.1 uncultured Bacilli bacterium | reverse complement strand
TATTTGTTAATATAAAAAAAAGAAAATCAAATTTATTATAAATTTAACTTTCTCCCCCAAAACTCTTTACACTAACTATTTAAGAAAAAAAATACAAATAAATTTGTATTTTTAAAATCTAATTATTCAATTCTTCTTCAATTCTCATTAATTGGTTATATTTACAAATCCTATCTGTTCTAGACATAGAACCTGTCTTTATTTGCCCGAGATTAAGACCTACGGCTAAATCAGCAATTGTTGTATCCTCTGTTTCGCCACTTCTATGTGAAATAATAGTTTTATATCCATATTTTCTAGCTAATTCAATTGTTTCTAATGTTTCTGTAATTGTTCCTATTTGATTTACTTTTAATAAGATTGCATTACCAGCATGATTATCTATTCCCATTTGTAAACATTTTTTATTAGTTACAAATAAATCATCACCAACTAATTGAACGCTATCGCCAAGTAGTTCTGTAACTTTTCTAAATCCATCCCAATCATTTTCATCAACAGGATCTTCGATTGAAATAATTGGATATGCCTTTACTAATTCTTGATAAAAGTTAATTAATTCATCTGTAGTCATTGTTTTTCCATCAACATGGTATAATCCATCTTGGTAAAATTCTGAAGCAGCTACATCAATTGCTAATTTAACATCTTCTCCTGGCGTATATCCTGCTTTTTCTATGGCTTCAATTATTAAGTCAAAACCTTCTTTATTAGAAGCTAAATTAGGAGCAAAACCACCTTCATCACCAACTCCTGTAAAATAGCCCCTATCATTTAATACTTTCTTTAAACTATGGAAAACTTCTGATCCAACTCTTACACGTTCATGAATATTATCCCTTTGCGGTATAATCATAAACTCTTGAAAATCTAGATTATTATCAGCATGAGCGCCTCCATTTAAAATATTAAGCATAGGTACAGGCAAAGTTTTTCCATCACCAATGTACTTATATAGTGGCATCCCTGCAGCTTGTGCACTTGCTTTCAATGCTGCCATACTAATACCTAAAATAGCATTAGCACCTAATTTTGATTTTGTGTCAGTTCCATCTAATTCAATCATTTTATAATCTAAGGCTTTTTGATCAGCGGCATCAAGTCCAATCACTGCTTCTCTTAATACAGTATTAACGTTATTGACAGCATTTAAAACTCCTTTACCTTGATATCTTTCTCCACCATCTCTCATTTCTAGAGCTTCTCTTTCTCCAGTAGATGCTCCACTTGGAACAGCAGCACGACCTACTATTCCATTTTCTAAAATTACATCTACTTCTACAGTTGGATTTCCTCTAGAATCTAATATCTCTCTTCCTATTACATTTTTAATTTTCATATTATCTTTTTCCTTTCTGTCTATTTATATATTTTTCAAAGGTCTTTATAAATTGGCCTTTGCTTTTTAGTTTTGTAACTTGTGAGTTTTTATAATCATTAAAAGTTTCTAATTTCCATAAGGAATGAATTCTTCCTTCTTCATCCGATATACATACCATAGGCTCTTTAAAAAACTCTCCGTCTTTTTGATAAGTAATTTGTTGGGGAATCATTCTAATATTTAAATTATTACATATGTGATATATTTTAGATAACGTTACAATATTATTTTGACTTTTTTTAATAGGAACAATCATTACCTTCTTAATCCCTACTGCATATGCTTCATACAAAACTTTTTGATAATTAATCTTGTTACTAAGTTCTAACAACAAAGTATCGTTTTCCAAATCCCTAATCATAGCCATCACTTTCGTCACATAGAAATTACTACATATTAGAGTCGTTTTCTTTTAATTGTTTTACATATTTTTTAAATTCTGCTCCTCTTATTTCACATTCTTTATATTGATCCCATGATGCAGAAGCAGGACTTAATAATACTATACCACTATTTTTTGTAACTTCAACACATTTTTTAAAACCATCTTCTAAATTTTCATATATATATGTAGGTATATTTAATTTATCACCAAATTCTTTAACTCTATCACGGCATTGTCCAATACCAATAATATTAACTACATTTTTCATATAAGGAATTAGGTCTTCAAACTTTTGTCCTCTTTCTAATCCTCCTAAAATAATAGTTACAGGTTCATGAAAAGAAGAAAGAGCTATTTGACTACATTTTATATTTGTAGCTTCTGTATCGTTATAATATTTTACACCATTTACTGTATCAACATATTCAAGACGATGTTCTACTCCTTTAAAATCACTTAAAACTTTATCTATTACAGTATTATCAACATCAAGTTCTTTAGCTATCATAATAGCGCCAAGACAATTTTCTAAGTTATGATTACCTGGAATTTTAATATGATTAACTTCCATTACCTTATTATCATAATAATAGATTAACCCATCTTTAATGTAACATCCATTTATCTCATTTTTACTAGAAAAATATTTAGTTTTAGATTTTATATCTTTTAATTCATTTAAAACTTGTTCATTTTCCATATTTAAAATAGCAATATCATCACTAGTTTGATTATAAAACATCCTGGCCTTTACCTCTTTATAGTGTTTAAAAGTTTTCAAAAAGTCAATATGAGCTTCACTAATATTTGTAAATAAACCGATATGTGGTTTAAATTGTTTAAAGTTTTCTACTTGTTGACAAGAAACTTCCATTACAATTATATCTTCAGGGTTTAATTTATTTAAGAGACTACATAAAGGATAACCGATATTACCAATTAAATGAACTCTATCTCCAAAAGCTTCCTTTAAAATTTCATAAGTTAATGTTGTAGTAGTAGTTTTACCATTTGTTCCAGTAATACCTATTAAAATTATATCATCTGGTAATAATCTATAAGCCATTTCAACTTCATTAATAACTTCTATATCTAATTCCTGAGCTTTTAACACATATTTGTGATCAATTGGAACACCTGGGTTTTTTATTAGATAATCAAACGTATCATCTAAAATATCATCTGGATGAGATCCGAATATCAGTTCAACTCCTAGTTCTTTTAATTCTTTTACCTGTTCTGCATTCTGAGTTTCTTCTTTTTTTGAATCGTTTAAAATTACAGTATTTCCTCTTTTTATCAAATATTTAGCGGCTTCATATCCACTACGTGCCATGCCTAATATAAATATTTTATTATCTTTAAACATAAAATCACCTACTACCATTATACTACAAATTTAAAACTTTTATCAGCATTATTATTCTATTGAAACAAATATGTACTTATGCTATAATTAAATTAAGTTATAAGGAGGATTTGTAATGAAAATTGTTACCATAGATTCATCACAATTTGACAGTTTCGAAAGTCAGCATAAATATAGAAATTATTATCAAACTTCTAAATATGGTAATATTATGTCCAAATTTAACTATGAAGTAAGATATATTGGAATTATGGATGATAGTGATAAAATGATTGGAGCCTCCCTTTTATTAATACAAAATGAAGTTATGAAGACAAAATTAGCTTATGCTCCTCGTGGAATATTATTTGATTTTACAGATTCTTTAAAAGTGGAAGAATTAGTTCGAGCTTTAAAAAGTGATTTAGGTAAAGAGGGTATTGCTAGTTTACGAATGGATCCTGCTATCCCAAAGACAATAAGAGATTCCAAAGGAAATATTGTTAACATTAACAACGAAGCTCAAATGATTGACTCTAATCTTAAAAGTGCTGGGTTTTCATATAAAGGAGAAACACTTTATTTTGAAACAGAAAAACCTAGATGGGAAGCTTTAGTTGTATTACCAAAAGATATTCGTGAAATTTACAAAAAGTTTGATAAAAGAACTAGAAACAAAATAAACAAAGCTATTAACTGTGGTGTTGAAATTTATCGTGATGATAAAAAAGATATAAATCAACTATACGAATTTATTAAGGGAAAAAATGCTAAACCTCTAAAATTTTATGAAGAGTTAATGAAAAATTTTGGCGATAAAGCTGATGTTTTCTATGCAAAATTAAATGCTGAAAAATTTGTCATTAATACTAAAAAATTATATGAAGATGAATTAGCTAATAATGAAGTTTTAGCTGATCAGTTTCAAAACCTAGCAAAACAAAATGGTGATCGTAGAGATATATTTAATAAAAAGGTTCTATCAGATAAATTATTAAATATATATAAAAGTAACCTTATCTTTGCTACTAACGTACTTAAAAATAATCCTGATGGATTAATAATTGCTGGAGGTATTAATATTATATATGATAATGCTGCTTTCTTAATTATTGACGGCTTTAACCAAAAGTTTAGAAGTTTAAATGCTAATTATTTATTAAAATGGCGCATGTTATGTGATTATACTAATGAAAATTTAAAATATTTTAATTTAAATGCAGTATGTGGAAACTTTGAAAAGAATAGTAAATATGCTGGCCTAAACGAAATGAAAGTAGGATATAATTCTGTTATTACTGAATATTTAGGAGAATATGATATTATTTTAAATAATTTTAAATATAATTTATATAAAAATTTTTCTAAAAAACAGTAAAAAAAAACCGATATTTCGGTTTTTTTTTATTCAATAATTTGAGAAACAGTTCCTGCACCAACAGTACGTCCACCCTCACGAATTGAGAATTTAGTTCCTTGTTCAAGTGCGATAGAGTGAATTAATTCAACTTCCATATCAACGTTGTCACCTGGCATAACCATTTCAACACCTTCAGGAAGAGTAATTACTCCTGTTACGTCTGTAGTTCTAAAATAGAATTGAGGACGATAATTATTGAAGAATGGTGTATGACGTCCACCTTCTTCTTTACTTAGTACATATACTGCTGCACTAAATTTATGATGAGGTGTAACTGATCCTGGTTTAGCAAGTACTTGTCCACGTTCAACATCTTCACGTGCAATACCACGTAATAATACTCCTGCGTTATCTCCTGCTTCAGCATAATCTAATTGTTTTCTAAACATTTCGATACCTGTAACAACAGTTTTTTGAGTATCTCTAATTCCAACGATTTCAACTTCATCATTAAGATTTAATCTACCACGTTCAACACGTCCTGTAACAACAGTTCCACGTCCTGTGATAGTAAATACATCTTCAATACTCATTAAGAATGGTCTGTCTGTATCTCTATCAGGTGTTGGGATCCATTCATCAACAGCTTTCATTAATTCTTCTATGCTAGCAACATATTTAGGATCTCCTTCAAGTGCTTTTAATGCAGAACCACGAATAATTGGAGTATTATCTCCATCATATTCATATTCAGTTAATAAATCACGAATTTCCATTTCTACTAAATCTAGTAATTCTGGATCATCAACCATATCACACTTATTCATGAATACTACCATTCTAGGTACTCCAACTTGACGAGCAAGTAAAATGTGTTCACGAGTTTGTGCCATAGGTCCATCTGTTGCAGCTATAACTAAGATAGCTCCATCCATTTGTGCAGCACCTGTAATCATGTTTTTAACATAATCAGCATGTCCTGGACAGTCAACATGTGCATAGTGACGAGTTGCTGTTTCATACTCAACGTGAGCAGTATTAATAGTAATACCACGTTCTCTTTCTTCTGGTGCTTTATCAATATCTTCAAATTTTACTTCTGCATTTAAAGTTTTTGTAATAGCAGCAGTAAGAGTAGTTTTTCCATGGTCTACGTGTCCAATAGTACCAACATTAACATGTGGTTTTGAACGATCAAATTTTTCTTTTGCCATATTTTTTCCTCCTTTATTTATTTACAAATTATATTTTATCTAACAATTGAATATTTTTCAACTGTTTTGATACTTTTTTTATTAATTTCCGCTTTTTTTGATAATATCTTCAGCAATATTTTTAGGAACTTCTTCATAATGATCAAACATCATTTGGAAATTTCCACGCCCTTGAGTATTACTACGTAAATTTGTAGCATAACCAAACATTTCTGAAAGAGGTACCATTGCGGAAAGTTTTACGGCATTTCCTTGGGCTTCTTGTCCTAGAGGTCTACCACGACGAGAAGTCAAATCTCCCATAACATTACCAAAATAATCTTCTGGTGTTACAACATCTACTTTCATAATAGGTTCAAGTAATGTTGCCTGACATTTATTCTTTGCCTCTTTTAATGCAAGACTTGCGGCAATTTTAAATGCCATTTCATTTGAGTCAACATCATGATAAGAACCATCATATAATGTTGCTTTAATATCAATCATTGGATATCCTGCTAAAATACCAGTTTGCATTGCTTCTTGTAAACCTTTATCTACAACTGGAATATATTCACGAGGAACAACTCCTCCAACAATTTCGTCAACAAATTCATAACCTTTATCTGGATTTGGTTCAAAACGAACCCAAACATGTCCGTATTGTCCACGACCACCAGATTGTTTAATATATTTACCTTCACATTCTCCAGCTGCTTTAATTGTTTCACGATAAGCAACTTGTGGAGCACCAACATTAGCCTCAACATTAAATTCACGTTTCATACGATCTACTAATACATCTAGGTGTAATTCTCCCATACCAGCGATAACAGTTTGTCCTGTTTCATGATCTGTATGAACTTTAAATGTTGGATCTTCCTCAGCTAATTTTTGTAAGGCAATTGCCATTTTGTCTTGATCAGCCTTTGATTTAGGCTCAACAGCTAATTGAATAACAGGTTCAGGTACACTTAACTTTTCTAAAATTATAGGTTTCTTTTCATCACATAAGGTATCTCCTGTTGTTGTATTTTTAAGTCCTACTGCTGCAGCTATATCTCCTGTATAAACATCTGAAATTTCCTTACGAGTATTTGCATGCATTTGTAGAATACGTCCAATACGTTCTTTTGTATCCTTAGT
This sequence comes from uncultured Bacilli bacterium, assembly GCA_947631155.1. Taxonomy (GTDB): domain Bacteria; phylum Bacillota_I; class Bacilli_A; order RF39; family UBA660; genus UMGS995. The sequence goes on along the minus strand of CANRKG010000010.1, from coordinate 40,170 downwards.
AGAATTTAGTACATAACTACCACTACTTAGATGTCCTGAATAAACTCTAAAGAATGTTAAACGACCAACAAATGGATCTGTCATAACTTTAAATGCTAACGAACTAAATGGCTCAGAATCGCTTGGATGACGAACTTCTTCTTCTCCTTTTAAATTGTGTCCTTTTATTGATTCTGTATCAAGTGGACTTGGTAAATAATCAATAACAGCATCTAATAATGGTTTTATTCCCATATTTCCTAATGCCGTTCCGCACATAACTGGGAAAAATTTTGCTGCCAAAGTACCTTTACGAATTGCACGTTTAATCATATCAATAGAAACTTCTTCACCTTCAAGATATTTTTCCATCATTTCATCATCATATTCAGCAACAGCTTCCAATAATTCAGCACGGGCATTTTCTACTGTTGATTTTAAATCTTCAGGAATTTCGATTTCTTTTTCTTCTTCTTCAGGTTTACCATCATATTGATATGCTTTCATTGTAACTAAATCGATAACTCCACGGAATTCAGACTCTGCACCAATTGGCCATTCAATTGGTTTAGCATTAACTCCAAGTCTATCTTTAATAGTTTTTAAACTATATTCAAAGTTTGCACCCATTTTATCCATTTTATTAGCAAAAATAATTCTTGGAACTTTGAATTCATCTGCTTGTCTCCAAACAGTTTCCATTTGAGGTTCTACTCCTGCTTGAGCATCAAGTAAAGCTACAGAACCATCAAGAACTCTTAAACTTCTACTAACTTCGATAGTAAAATCTACGTGCCCTGGAGTATCGATAATATTATAACGGTATCCTTTCCAATATGCAGTCGTTGCTGCAGAAGTGATTGTAATACCACGTTCTTTTTCTTGCTCCATCCAATCCATTTGAGATTCACCTTCATGAGTTTCTCCTATTTTATGGATTTTACCAGTATGATATAAAATACGTTCTGTACAAGTTGTTTTACCAGCATCAATGTGAGCCATAATACCAAAATTTCTAGTTTTTTCTAATGACGTATCTCTTGCCATAATAACTCCTTTCTACCATCTATAATGTGCGAAAGCCTTATTTGCTTCTGCCATTCTATGAGTATCTTCACGTTTTTTAACTGCTGCACCTGTTCCATTAGATGCATCAATTATTTCATTGGCTAAATTTTCAGCCATTCCTTTTCCACCACGCTCACGAGAGTATTTTGTTAACCATCTTAGAGCTAAAGCTTGACTTCTAGCTGGTGAAACTTCTATTGGTACTTGATAATTAGATCCCCCTACACGACGAGATTTAACTTCTAACTGTGGTTTAATATTTTCCAAAGCTTGATTAAATACTTCTAGTGGATCCTTACCAGTTTTTGTTTTTACTGTTTCAAATGCTTGATAAACTATAGTTTGAGCTGTACCTTTTTTACCATCCAACATTATTGTATTAATTAATTTTGTAACAACTTTTGATTTATATATTGGATCTGGTAAAACATCTCTTTTTACTGCACGTCTTTTACGCATTTAAAATTCCTCCCTTCATTTATATCTTAATTTTTAGGTTTTTTAGCACCGTATTTACTACGTCCTTGCTTACGATCTTTAACTCCGGCTGTATCAAGTGTTCCACGTATAACATGATAACGTACACCGATTAAATCTTTAACACGTCCGCCACGGATTAAAACAACACTATGTTCTTGTAAATTGTGTCCAATTCCTGGAATATAAGTATCTACTTCTTTTCCATTTGATAAACGAACACGCGCATACTTACGTAATGCTGAATTTGGTTTCTTAGGTGTTTTTGTACCAACACGAGTACATACACCACGTTTTTGTGGAGATGGATTATCTGTTGTTTTTCTTCTAATTGTATTTAAACCCATACCTAAAACAGGGGCATTACTCTTTCTTACCTTATCTTTACGATTTTTACGAACTAATTGTTGTATTGTAGGCATATATTATATATCTCCTTTCTTTACACATATCCAGGTGTATCATATTAACTTCTAAATAAAACTTTGCTATAACGCAAAGCAAATTTAATTAGCAAAAATAATATACCATTATATTTGATTAATGTCAATATCTATATTACTAGATTATGAAATAAATTGTTCATATATATCATTTGGTGAATCTTTTTCTATACCATAGTTATATGAAATAACAAAAAGAATAATTACAAATAATATTAATACTACTATAAACGCAATTAAACTACTTATTCCCCAACCTTCATTATTTAATTTAAGCATTTTTACAACTCCTTATTCCAATTATTTACTTTATCAATATTCTTCCCTAACTAAAACGTTACATTTTTTATATAAACCAATTTTAGAAAAAGAAGTACTCAGTACTTCTTAATCCATAAATTGATCTTCTAAACGATCTAGAGGTTCTTCATCAACAAATTCTTTTTCTAAATCATACTCAACATTTGAGTAAACTTTGCTACCTGTTCCAGCTGGGATTAATTTACCAATAATTACATTTTCTTTTAGACCTTCTAATTTATCAACTTTTCCTTTAATAGCAGCATCTGTTAAGATTCTTGTCGTTTCTTGGAATGATGCAGCTGATAAGAAAGAATCTGTTTCCAAAGAAGCCTTTGTAATTCCTAGTAATACTGGTTTACCAAGAGCTGGCTTTTTACCTTTGATAATTGCATCTTTATTTCCTTCAGTAAATTCGCTAAAGTTTACTAATGATCCTGGTAAGAATCTAGTATCCCCAGATTCAATTATACGAATCTTACATATCATTCTACGCGCAATAACTTCAATATGTTTATCAGAAATATCAACACCTTGTGAACGATATGTGTTTTGAACTTCTTTCAAAATATATTCTTGAGTAGTAATAGGATCTGTTACAGCTAATAATTCTTTTGGACTAATAGCTCCTTCTGTAAGTTTTGTTCCACAAGTTACATCTTGTCCTTTTTCTACACAAAGTTTAGCACCATAGTTAGATACATGTTCTTTAGTTTCTAACTTATTTGTAATACTAATTTTATATTTTCCATGGTCTTCCTTAATTTTAGTAATTTTACCATCAATTTCAGCGATAGTAGCTTTTCCTTTTGGATTACGTGCTTCAAACAATTCTTGTACACGTGGAAGACCTTGAGTAATATCTTCACCACCAGCAACTCCTCCAGTATGGAAAGTACGCATAGTAAGTTGGGTTCCTGGTTCACCAATAGATTGAGCAGCCATAACTCCAACAGCTTCTCCAATTTCAACTAAATTACCTGTAGCAAGATTACGACCATAACATTTTTGACATAATCCATTTTGAGTAGCACAAGTTAAAATCGTACGAATTTCTACTTCCTCTATTCCCGCATCAATTATCTTATCAGCAATAGATTCTGTAATCATTTCTAATCTATCTACTATAACCTGTTTTGTTTCTGGATTAATGACTTTTTTATTAGCAAATCTTCCAACAATTCTATCTCTTAAAGATTCAATAACAGAACCAGTTTTTTCATTGATAAATGCTCTAACAACAACACCTTGATCTGTTCCACAGTCAGCTTCTCTAATGATCATATCTTGACTAACATCAACCAAACGTCTTGTTAGATATCCAGAGTCTGCTGTTTTTAAGGCTGTATCAGCACTACCTTTACGAGCACCATGGGTTGATAAGAAGAATTCTGCTACAGAAAGTCCTTCTTTAAAGTTTGATAATACTGGAATTTCAACAGATTCTCCTGAAGGCTTAGCCATAATACCACGCATACCAGCAACTTGAGTAAAGTTAGAGATGTTACCACGTGCTTTAGAATGCATCATCATAAAGATTGGATTATCAACATCACTATTAGATATTTCTTCAAGTTCTGCTTGAACTTTATCTTTAGCAGTATTCCATGTATCTATTACCTTTGTAAAGCGTTCTTCTTCGGTAATTAAACCACGTTTATATTGTTTGTTAATTTTATCAACTAATTTTTGACTTTCTTCTACTATTACTTGTTTTTGCTTACTAGTTTCAATATCTGCCATACTAACAGTAATACCAGCAATAGTTGAATAATAGAAACCTAAGTCTTTTAGTTTATCAAGCATTTCTGATGTTTCAGTTGTCTTATAACGCTTAAATACTTGAGCAATTATTTTTTCTAAAGTACCTTTTGCAAATGGTTTTACTAATGGCATATTCTTAATTTCTTCTTTAATATCTTTTCCCTTTTCAACAAAATATTTATTTGGAGTAATATTTTGAATATTGTCATCTGTTGGTTCATTTACATAAGCAAAAGAATCTGGTAAAATCTCATTAAATTTAATTTTACCTACTGTAGTAATTAAGTATTTATCTTTTTGTTCTTCAGTAAATAATTTATGTCTAAATGATAAAACAGGTACAGCAATACGAGTATGTAGGGTTAACTCTCTACGTTCATATGCCATTAATGCTTCATTGCAATCTTTAAATACTCGACCTTCTCCTTCTAATCCTTCTTTTTCCATTGTTATATAGTAATTACCTAAAACCATATCTTGAGAAGGAGTAACAATAGGATCTCCACTTTTTGGATGTAAAATATTATTAGAACCAAGCATTAATAATCTAGCTTCAGCTTGGGCTTCTTCAGAAAGAGGTACATGCACAGCCATTTGATCACCATCAAAGTCAGCATTGAAAGCTGGACATACAAGTGGGTGAAGACGAATAGCTTTTCCACCAACTAAAATTGGTTCAAATGCTTGAATACCAAGTCTATGTAATGTAGGAGCACGATTTAATAATACTGGATGCTCTTTAATTACTTCTTCAACAACATCCCAAACAACTGGATCTTGATTTTCAATTAAACGTTTTGCAGCTTTAATATTATGTGCTATATCTTTGCTTACTAAACCATGAATAACATGTGGCTTAAATAATTCTAGTGCCATTTCTTTTGGAAGACCACATTGATACATCTTTAAATTTGGTCCTACAACAATAACAGAACGACCTGAATAATCAACACGTTTTCCAAGTAAGTTCTGACGGAAACGTCCTTGTTTACCCTTTAACATGCTAGAAAGTGATTTAAGAGGACGATTTCCAGCACCTGTAACACTTCTTCCGCGACGTCCATTATCAAACAAGGCATCTACTGCTTCTTGTAACATACGTTTTTCATTTTGAATAATAATTCCTGGTGCTCCTAAATCAATAAGTTTCTTTAAACGATTATTACGGTTAATTACACGTCTATATAAATCATTTAAATCACTTGTTGCAAATCTACCTCCATCTAGTTGAATCATTGGACGAAGTTCTGGTGGAATAACAGGAATTACATCTAGTATCATCCATTCTGGACGATTTCCTGATCTATAAAAGGCATCTAAAACATCTAATCTCTTTAATAGTCTTGTTCTTTTTTGACCTAGAGCAGTTTCAAGTTCTTCTGAAATTTCTTTAATTTCTCGCTCAAGATCTACTTTTTTAAGTAATTCTTTAATTGCTTCAGCACCCATACCAACTTTAAAACCTGTACCATATTTTTCATAATAAGCACGATATTCTTTTTCGGATAATGTTTGCTTGTTCTCTAATGGAGCATTTCCTTTATCAATTACTACATAACTTACAAAATATAGTACTTCTTCTAGGTCTCTAGGACTCATATCAAGAACTAATCCCATACGAGATGGAACTCCTTTAAAGAACCAAATATGTGAAACTGGAGAAGCAAGTTCAATATGACCCATTCGTTCACGACGTACTTTACTTCGTGTAACTTCAACTCCACAACGATCACAGACTATATTTTTATAACGAACTCTTTTATATTTTCCACAAGCACATTCAAAATCTTTAGTTGGTCCAAAAATCTTTTCGCAGAATAAACCATCGCGTTCTGGTTTCAAAGTACGGTAATTAATTGTTTCCGGTTTTTTAACTTCACCATAAGACCATTCACGAATACGATTAGAGGAAGCAATACCTATTTTTAATGCTTCAAACTTATTAACTGCTATCATTAAATATCAGCTCCTTCCTCTAAACTTTCATCTATTTCTAATGAATATTCATCATCTATATCTTCTTCATCTTCTGTTTCGACTTTTTCATCTAACTCTTCTGGTTGTTGAGTAGGTATAGCAATAGGCGGTGTATCAATTTCATCTATTGATAAATTGGTATCTTCTTTATCTTCTTCAGACTCAATTTCTTTTAGTTGTAAATTTTCACCCTGATCATTAATGATTGAAATATCAAGTCCTAAAGCTTGGAATTCTTTCATCAATACTCTAAATGACTCTGGAACACCAGCTTGATTAATCTCTTGACCTTTAACAATTGATTCATAAACTTTAACACGACCTACAACATCATCTGACTTAACTGTTAAAATTTCTTGTAAAGTATGAGCAGCACCATAAGCATACAATGCCCAAACTTCCATTTCACCAAATCTCTGTCCACCAAATTGAGCTTTACCACCAAGTGGTTGTTGAGTAACCATTGAATATGGACCAGTACTTCTTGCGTGGATTTTATCATCAACCATGTGGTGTAATTTAATCATGTACATAACACCAACAGCAATACGATTATCAAATGGTTCTCCTGTTCTACCATCATATAGAACTGTTTTTCCATCTTCGTCCATACCAGCTTCTTTCATAGTTGCCTCAATATCTTCAATTTTAGCTCCATCAAATACTGGAGTTGCGATGTGAACACCTAATTTTTTAGCAGCCATACCCATATGTAATTCAAGAATCTGTCCTAAATTCATACGAGATGGAACACCTTGTGGATTAAGCATAATATCTACTGGCGTACCATCTGGTAAGTAAGGCATATCCTCTTCTGGAAGAATAAGTGAGATAACACCTTTATTACCATGTCGTCCAGACATTTTATCTCCAACTTGAATTTTACGTTTTTGAATAATATATACTCGAATAACTTTTGATACTCCTGCTGGTAATTCATCATTATCTTTACGAGAATAAATTTTAATATCATGAACGATACCATCTCCACCATGTGGGACACGTAAAGATGTATCACGAACTTCACGAGTTTTTTCTCCAAAAATAGCATGTAATAACTTTTCTTCGGAAGTTAATTCGGCCATACCCTTAGGTGTAACTTTTCCAACTAAGATATCTCCTTCTTTAACTTCAGTACCAATAGTAATAATACCATTTTCATCTAAGTTCTTTCTTGCTTCTTCGCTAACATTAGGAATATCTCTAGTAATTTCTTCTGGTCCTAATTTTGTTTCACGACATTGCATTTCATAATCTTCTAAGTGAAGAGAAGTTAATTTATCATCTTTTACTAAATTTTCATTTAAAATTACAGCATCTTCATAATTGTATCCATTAAATGTCATAAAGGCAACTACCATGTTTTTACCTAAAGCTAGTTCTCCTTTATCAGTAGAGTTACCATCAGCTAAAATCGTTTCTCCAGCTTTTACTTTATCGCCAACTTTTACAATTGGTCTTTGATGATTACAAATACCAGCGTTAGCTAGCTCAAAATTAGACAATTGATAAGTATCGCTACCTTCTTTTGTTTTTACAACTATTTTTTTAGCATCAGCATATTCAACTACACCATTATTTTTAGCAACAATACATACACCTGAATCTTTTGCTGCAATGTGTTCTACACCAGTTCCAATAAATGGAGCTTCTGTTTTAATAAGTGGCATTGCTTGACGTTGCATGTTAGCTCCCATAAGAGCACGAGTAGCATCATCATGTTCCAAGAATGGAATACAACTTGTTGTAACTGAGACAACTTGTTGTGGACTTACATCTATATAATCTACTTGTTCAGGTTTTGCTAAAATATTTTCTCCTCGAAGTCTTGCATTTACTTGTTCATCAATAATAACATTATCTTTATTTGTATTAACTGTAGATTGAGAAATAATATAATCTTCTTCTTCATCTGCTGTTAAATATTCTACCGTATCAGTAATTTTACAATCTATAACTTTACGATATGGAGTCATAATAAATCCATATTCATCCACTTTGGCATAACTTGCTAATGATGTGATAAGACCTATATTTGGACCTTCAGGAGATTCAATTGGACAAATTCTACCATAGTGAGAAGTATTAACATCACGTACTTCAACTCCAGCACGATCACGAGATAAACCACCTGGACCTAAGGCAGATAAACGACGTTTATTAGTAAGTTCGGCAATCGGATTAGTTTGATCCATGAATTGAGAAAGTTGTGAACTACCAAAGAATTCTTTCATAGCTGCTGTCACAGGGCGAATATTAATTAATGTTTTTGGAGTTACTTCTTCCATTTCTTGAGTAGTCATTCTTTCACGAATAACACGTTCCATACGAGAAACACCAATTCTAAATTGATTTTGTAATAATTCTCCAACTTGACGGATACGTCTGTTTCCTAAATGATCAATCTCATCAAAGTTTCCTACTCCATGTAATAAATTTAGATAGTAAGATACAGCTGCATAAACATCTGAAATAGTTAATCTCTTTTCAGAAATGTCTTGATCATTACCAATAACTATTATTTTTTTCTTTTTATCAGATGGATCAACAATTTTAATCTGTTGAACTTTATTGTATGTATCTAATTCTTCGTTTATATTAACTTCAACTTTTCCATAACCAGTAGCAAAAACTTCTTTTAATTCTTCTAATAAAGCTTTAGTAATAACTGTTCCTTTAGCACAAACTACATTTCCTGAAACTTTAATATCTTCAGCTAAAGTTTGTCCTAAAAGTCTATCCATAACATTAAGCTTACGATTAAATTTATATCTACCTACACGAGCTAAATCATATCTAAATTCATCAAAGAATCTAGTAATAATCTGGTTTTTAGATGAATCTATAGTGGCTGGTTCTCCAGGTCTTAATTTTTCATATATTTCAATTAAAGCTTCATCTGTATTTTTAGTAGAATCTTTAGCAATTGTATTCTTTAAAAACTCATCATCACCAAATACCTTTAAAATATCTTCATCACTAGATAGACCAAAAGCTCTTAATAATGTTGTAAGAGTAACTTTTCTAGTTCTATCAATTCTAACATATAATACATCTCTTGCATCTGTTTCAAACTCTAACCAAGTTCCACGTGTTGGTATAATTTGTGAAGTAATTAACTCACGACCATTTTTATCAATTTCACGATTAAAATACACACTTGGAGATCTTACCAATTGTGAAACAATAACACGCTCAGCACCATTAATAACAAAAGTACCACTTTCAGTCATGATAGGCATATCACCCATAAAAATTTCTTGTTCCTTAACTTCTCCTGTTTCATGATTGAAAAGACGAACTTCTACTTTCAAAGGTGCAGAATAAGTAGTTTCTCTATCTTTACTTTCCTTAATAGAATATCTAGGTTCTTCAAAGTGATAATCTCCAAATTCTAATTTTAGAGTTCCTGAAAAATTTTCAACAGGAAATAAATCTTGAAAAACCTCTTTAATACCAGTAGTTTTAAACCACTCGTATGATTTTTTTTGAATTTCTAGCAAATCTTTTAATTCATAAGTATTTCTTATTTTAGAGAAATTTCTTCTTTCTCTATGGTCACCACATTTTACAATTTTATATGACACTATTTTCACCCCAAACAATTTAATTTTTAAAGAACAAAATCGCATTAAAAATAACACGCTGCCAATTTATATTAATAACATAAATCTGTAAACAAGTCAACTATAAAATACATTTTAATACGAAAAATCCTTTTTTCTTTTCCAATATCTCAACATTATACACTGTTTTTAAGTCGGATATTAGCGATTTAGCACCCTGCTCTTTTCTAATTACTAAAAAAAGAGTTCCGTTAGGTTCTAAATAATTTTTTGCATTCATAAGAATTTCATAAACTATTTTTTTACCAGCACGAATTGGAGGATTAGTAATAATCGTATTATATTTTGAAGTAATATTACTGTAACAATCACTTTCAAAAATATGAACATTATCACAGTGATTTTCTTTGGCGTTTAAAGAAGCCAAATGTAACGCACGCAAGTTAACATCTACCATATCAACTGATGAACCAACTAGTTTATTTATAACAATACCAAAAACACCATAGCCACAACCCATATCCAAGACCTTAGCTCCAACTTCTTCAAGCGGGATGGATTCAAGAACAAGTCTACTGCCAAAGTCCAATCCTTCCTTAGAAAAAACCCCATTATCTGTTAAAAATATAAATTTGTTTTTTCGAACTATACAACTAGTTTTTCTTATATTACTAGGTAATTTTTCATTAGTAAAGTATTGTCCCATAAAACCTCTCCAAATGCAAAAAGAAAGAGACAACTTTAATTAATTTTATAGTTGTCTCCTTTCGTAAACATATATTACAACATTTTTATTTATTTGTCAATAAAAAAACAGAAGTTTAATCACGCTTCTGCCAAAACCCTATAATATTAAACAATTATATTCAATGGTTTCTCAATTTTACTAAAAGTAGCTAATTTTTAATAAAATCCGAGTTTATTTACAGTAACAACTGCTGTTTTATCCTAAAACATTTCCCGAGTCCATCTCTCGTTTTCAATATTTATTACCTCATTTCCAATACATCATAATATTGGGCGATACGTATCGACTGGATATAGATTAATCACCATAAAATACAATAACTTAAATATTGTAATACGTAATAAATACCTACTGTCAGATTTCATACATCTGTGCATATCACTAAAATATATTAATAATATGAACCGTTCAAATTACTAAAAAAGTAACTTGAACATACAGTATTGATTAAAAAACAAATCATTACTTTTATTAATATATGTGATAATATTCAAAAATAATTCTAGATTCAGTCTATAATATATATAAACCACCTATCCTTATCTTTGACAATATCAATATAGCATATTGATTTCTTTATGTCAATATTTTTTTTAAATTTAGTATTTAGTTTACAAAAAATAGTAAATTTTTTAATTGTTTGTATAAGTATAAAATAAAAAAGAACTATCTCTAGTTCCTAAATAATTAAAATTTGCAATATGCTGTATTAACTAAACAAATTATTTAAACTATCTAAATCAACATCTGAATCATCTTCAACAATATTACTATCATCAGATAAATCTGTACTATCATCAGATAATAAATCATCATCTGAATCATCATCTAAAACTTCAACATCGTTATCTAATGTTTCTGCTGAACTATCATCAATGTTCATATCTAGAATATTAATGCCCTTTTCATTAAAAAACTGAAAAGTATCTTTTAAATCAGCTGGAAGGCTATCATCAATAATCAATCTACCATCTGGTCCAACATACTTAGCATATGCTTTTTTTGCTTCTTCACTTAATTTAATCATATTCTAATATCCTATAAACTATCCTTATTTGCCACTACAATATAATAACTATCTAGTTGATGAATAAGATTAGCTGCATAATTATAATCCTTAATATTGTTTTCTAAATTTTTCACAGCTTTTTGATAGAACCTTTTAGCTTTTGATCCATTCCATTGTGGCCCCACTATTCCAGAACCTGTTGTTGATGTACCCATCATTTTTCTTAAATCATCATATAATTGTTTTAAATATTTATCTAAATCTTTAAGTGTAGCATCCATATCAATTAAATCTTGCTTAATTTTTTTTGTTACACCACGTTTTTCTGCCATAACAATCTCCTTTCACCTAATTTTATATTTTTATTGTCCTTCACTATTAGCTTTTTCTGTTGCTGTTGCAAGTTTTTCCTCAAGGTCTTTAACTCTACTTTCAACTTCTGCAAATTCAAACGCTGATTCTAACTCTTTTCTTCTATTACTACAATATGTTGCTTGATTTGATACTTTTTTACTGGCTTTATCAAGATTATTTTTAAGTTTAGAACCTTTTACCTTGGATTTTGTCTTTGTTAATTGAGTTGCTAATCTTTCAAACGCTTTTTTTATTTGTGCATAATCAGTCATAATTGCATTATATGTATTTTTGGCATCAGTTTGAACTTCAACTTCATCTTCATTAACTGTAGGTGGAACATTAGTTTTGTATCCATCTAAATTTTTTTGTGCAGTAACTATATTTGTTATTATCGCCATATATATCCTCCTTCTATTATATATTACATGATTAGCTTACAACATTTTTTGTCAAAAATCAATACTTATATAAGAAAAACTTAATAGTTTACACCTTAAAAGTAATTAAACAAAATAATTAATTATCATTTTAATATAGTAACACTTTTATTCCATTTTTTAATCCAGAAAACTTTACAATATTATTTTGATTAATAACTAATCCATTAGCTGTATATAAATTAACATTATCTTGTTTTATATAATTATTATTAGATAATTCGCATAATGAATCTTGAATATAATCAATAGCTTCTTTAGTATTTAAGCCTATTGGCAAAAAAACATCAAATTCTTCATTTAAGGTGAGTACATAAATCGTAACTAATATTTTATTCATAATATATTATTAGCTCCTTTCTATAAGGTAGGAAATTTTAGATACTCTGGTGTACCATCTTTTACAAGAACAATTGTATCATTACCTGGATTTATATTATTTAAATAATACGAATTTTCATATGCAAAACTATATTGTGAATCAAAATCATTTCCAACCCATATACCATTTTGGTTATCTACTATATCAGATAATGCACCATTTATTAATTTTCCAAACAAATCTGAATTATCATATAATACAAATTTAAAACTATCATTTTGAGTATTTAATATCAAATCATCTATATTACTAACTTTTTTATCTTCTTCTTTTAATTTTGTTAAATGTGAATTTAATTTTGAGTAACCTAAAACTATAATTATGAATTTCTTTTGTGATGGAGCCTTATTAATCTTATTTATATTTGCTAGTAACACAGGAACAATTTTCTTAAAATTAGAATCATAACAAGTAATTCCATTTGGTATCTTAATATTGCTATCATCTAATGAATTTAATACTATAATATTAGTATTAGCATAAAAATGTAATGTTTGAAGTAATTTTGACGTAAATTTTGCAAAGACATCTTTCTTTTCAGAAGATATCAAATTAATTTTCTGATTAAAATTAAAGTATCCCACTTGTGCAGTTACAATGTTAACTCCTAAAGGAACTGAATTTAAATCTTTCATATATTTTTTAAGAGATAATAATTCCAATCTTTTTGGAACAATTGGCACTGGCTCAGCGTTATATTTAAATATCGAATTAAGTTTATTTATAACATAATCTAAATTTTTCTTTTCATCATCTTCATTAAATATTATTGCAGTTTGAAATTCACGACATTCACCATTAATATCAACAACACCTCTACCTGGATTTTTTGAAGGAATTATTGCATTAGCAAAATAACTGGTATATTCCGTTGTATCTGATAAATTTAAAACAATCTTTTTTGGAAAATTATTTTCAATACTATATCCTAATGAGCCAGAACTATTTCCTGACACAATAAAGGTTATTCCAAATTTAGTACAATTTCTTGTAAGTGTACTAAATATACTTTCGTATACTTCATCAAAGTTTTCTCTAAATACTTCCATTCCATATAAAATAACAATAATATTTTGAAAAATACTTTTCCCACTTTTTATATCGGATGCAAAATCTCCACCATTTACTGAGTAATAATTTTTTCTTTTATTCAATTCTGCTTCAAGCATATAAAATAAATAAGATATTTTATGTTTATCATTTACATTTAAAACATCTCCTACATGAGGTGCCTTTGAAAACTTTTTCAATTTTTCTGCCCCAAAATCAATTAAATAAAAATTAACTTCTTCAGGTCTATGATTAATAATTGTAGAATAAATAATTGTAGATATTAAGGTGTTTTTACCCATACCACTATTTCCAATTATAAACGTATTTCCACACTCTGCTATTGGTAATGAGACAACACCCTGGCTCTGATGCTCAGGATCATCATATTCTCCAATTACAGGATTAATATCAAATGGTTTTACTTCATTTTTATACTTTTTAATTACATTATTATAATATAAAACTTTTGGAACATTATCTAACCATAATTGACTATATTCATAACCGTTTTCTTTTGAAATATCGACTATATATTTTAAAATATTATTAAGTTCTTCACCCAGACTTTGATTATTATTCTTTGATATATCATCTTTATTAGAGATACTTTTATATATATCACCTATGTTATTAATAAAAGAAATTGAATTATCTATTTTAGATATAGCTTTAGAAGAAGGGATATATTGGACTCCTGAATACCCTGATTGTCCTTCAACAAAGTATTGATCATAACCAACTAATAAATAAAATCTTCCGGATTCTTTCAAATATGCAGCATCTGGTCTCATTATCATATCTTTACTATCTTCTACTGTTTGAACTTTACAACAAACTTTAAATTTTGAATTTGACCAAATCTGATCATCTACAACACCACTTGGCTTCTGAGTAGCTAGAATCAAATGTATACCCAAACTACGTCCAATACGAGCAGCACTTACTAATTCATCCATAAAGTCTGGTTGTTGCGCCTTTAATTCAGCGAACTCATCACATATAATAAATAAATGTGACATACTTTCTTTTAAAGTTCCTTCTCTAACTAAACTCTGATATTTATAAATATCAATACTTCCTGTATTTAAAAGTTCTTTTGCTTCATTAAACTTTTTCTGACGTCTTTGTAATTCACTTTTTATAGAAACTAATGTTCTGTTCATTTCAGATTTATCTAAATTTGTAATGGTTCCAACTAAATGTGGAAGTTTTACACCTGTTTTCCTATTTTCAAAAGCTCCAGCAAGTCCACCACCTTTATAATCTATAAGAACAAATTGGACTTCTTTAGGGCTATAATTTATAGCTAATGATAATATGTATGTAACTATAAATTCAGATTTACCAGAACCAGTCATACCAGCTATAAGACCGTGTGGACCATGTTTCTTTTCATGTAAATCAAGCGTCAATACATTTGAACTAGCATCTACTCCTATAGGGGCTGATAAACTACTTACAACGGAAGATGTATTCCATCTATTAATGATATTTAACTGTTCTAGATTACCAACACCATACATTTCCAAAAATCCTAGTTTATCTGGTAATAATCCTTGGGCTTCACTTTCAATTTTAATTGGAATATTAGATAATAATTCAATACATTTATTAAGATCTATACTTTTGTCTAAAAATTCAGGTTTAAATTTAAAGTTAGCTCCCTCTTCCATTTCAGATTTAAAGTATGAGCCTTCTGTATCACTATAAACAACAAACGAATCACAACCTGTAGGTACATTTGACATTTTTTCACTAAACATCAACATACTGAATCCAGAATTTTTTCCATCTGCCATAATTTTTTCAACTAAAGAAAGGCCTCTATATTTTTCAATACAGTCAGATATTACTAAATAATAATTTGGAATATTACTTTTATCAGATTGACCATTTGAACTTTTGTTTTTATTAAATATTTTAACTAACTCACTTGAAATATTTTCAGCATCTTTTAAATTCAAAGCAAAATATCTAATAGTTTTGTCATCACTCCAACAATGATTTAAATTTTTAATTTTATTTAAACTAGAAAATTCTGATGTAAATACTACTAGTTTCAAGTTTTTATAATCATGTAATGTAATAAGCTGTAATATTACTGAATTAAGTAACGGATTATAATAACCACTACTATTAATTATAGCTAAAGATTCATTTTTTAAATTTATACTAAATGGAGCATCATTTATATATTTATATTCTTCTATCAATTCATCTACTCTATCAAGTAATTTTTCATTATCAACTATTAGTTCAGGTCTTTTATAATCAAAATCTATATTTGATACAATCTTACCTACACCAAATCTTATTGATAAAAATGATTCAGAATCTATATTTCTAGAGTATAAATATGAAGTTCTCTTTTGAATTATATTTTCACATTCTGCTAAAGATAAACTATTAAATTCTAGAATACCTTTCTGTTCTGTAACTATAGTTTGCAATTGTTTTCTTTTTCGTTTTAAATATCTCTTATAATTATGAACTCGTACTCTTTCTGTAATTACATTTCTAATTTTACTAGCACCATATTCAATAACAGGCCAAACTATACCAGTTAGTAACATTACCACACCCATAATCATTGTTGTAGTATAAGATTCTTTATCTAATTTACCTTTACTGTAATTTTGAATTGAATAATATACAGAAACTAATGATGTTATACTCATCAAACCTGCAGGAACTAATTGTGACATTAGTGACATTCCATCATTTTTTATCTTTTCTCCTGGAGTTAAAAAGGTTATGTTATATTTTTCTGTCTTTTTTCTAAATACAGGAGATTTTGAAAAATAATCGTTCTGATTATAAAAATCTTTTGATATTTCTTCAGTTTTACTATCTGGAACACATAGCTGATTACTATTTTTCTGAATTTTATTATTTATAAAATTTAATGTACCATTGGGTGCACTAATTAATAGCTTATTTCCCAATAGTACAATATTTAGACCCATAACAAAAATACTATCAAAACTATATAAATTTGATTTATCAATACGTTTTTTATTAATATAAATTGGAATATTTGGAGATAAATTTTGATATTCCCAAATTCCATTATTATTATTTATCTTAAATTGTTTTGGTGCAATATTTTGAGATAAAAAGACCACATCACATTTTGAGTCATTACCAAATAATAACGATGTATCAAAATTTACAGAATATATATTATAGCTAGAATCATTACCAGGTAAAGTATATAGTATGATATTTTCTTTTTTCAAATATTTTAATGTATAAAAGCAAAAACTATTTAGTTCAAGTTTATTAACATAATTATTTCCAGATACTAAAGTAGCTTCATCATTTGAATTTATAACCCATTTTCCATTTTCAGATGAAATATTTGCTAGATTTCTTACTCTACCTTCCGAATCACAGTCCGTTAAAATATAACTACCTGATACTTCTTTAGGTAATCTAAATGTATATATTCTATCACTATGTAAAATATATAATAACATTTAAATCACCAATCCTTCTCTATTCTTCCCTTATTATAAAATAATTATAACATTACTTGAATATTTTTCAAAGTTTTTTCAAAAAAATATTTTCCTTAATTATTCAACTATTTCCTAAATTATTTAAATTTTCAAATTTGCTATAATTGAATACAAATTAAGAAAGAAATTTATATAAAAAAAGAAGTTAATTACTTAACTTCTACAGTAGCACCAGCTTCTTCAAGCTTAGCTTTAATTTCATTAGCTTCATCAGTAGATATATTTTCTTTAACAACACCATTAGCATCAACGATATCTTTAGATTCTTTTAATCCTAATCCAGTAATTTCACGAACTACTTTGATTACTGCAACTTTTCCAGCACCTGGATCAGCAATACTAACAGTTACTGTACTTGGTGCAGCAGCTGAAGCATCTCCTGCAGCTGCTGGTGCAGCAACTGCTACAGCAGATGGATCTACTCCAAATTCTTCCTTCATTGCATCTACTAATTCTTTAATTTCTAATAAATTCATTTCTTTTAAACTACTAATAAATTCTTCTTTAGTTAATTTAGCCATTATATTTTCCTCCTTAAATTTAATTATTAATTTTCTTCTTTTTGTTGACTATATAAGTCTAAGCATATTGATAAGTCTTTTACAAGTCCTATCATTCCACCAGCAAGCATTGTAAGTAGACCGTCTCTTGATGGAATAGTTGCATATTCAGCTAATTTAGCCTTGTCTGCTATTTCACCATCTACAATCCCTACTTTTAAAATTACTGATGGATGTTCTTTTGCAAAATTAGTTAAGATTTTAATTGTTCCAACTTGATCTTCTCCATAAGCAAAAGCACTTGGACCAACTAAACTGTCTTTAATATCAATTTTTAAATCATCAAAAGCGCGAACCATCAAAGTATTTTTGTATACCTTATAATCAGAATTAGCTTCTCTTAATTTGACTCTTAATTCTTTAGCTTCGCTATCAGTGATTCCACGATAATCAAACAACACTACTGATTTAGATGCTTCTACACGCGATTTAATTTCATCGATAATTTTTTGCTTAGCTTCTAAAATCTTTGCATTTGCCATAAAACACCTCCTTAATTTATTTAGGGATGCCATAAAAAAGAGTCCTTAAAATAGACATTCAAGAACTCAAAAGTTTGTCCTCGGTAGGATTTATTTTTATACCTACTGTCTATGGCACCAATAAATTGTCTTTATTATATACTATATTCTTCTATTTGTCAAAATTGTTTTCAATTTTTATTCCAGGACCCATAGTAGAAGATATAGATATATTCTTAATATAATCACCTTTTACTGTAGAAGGTTTAATTTTTAAGATATGAGCTACAAATGCATTTAAATTTTCTAATAAATCTTCTTCAGAAAAAGATGCTTTTCCAATAATTCCATGAATATTTCCATAAGAATCTGTTCTATATTCAACTCTTCCAGCTTTTACTTCTGAAATTGCTTTTTCTACATCCATAGTAACTGTTCCTGTCTTAGGATTTGGCATTAACCCTCTAGGTCCTAATACCTTACCAATTTTACCTAGTAATGGCATCATATCTGGTGTGGCTATCATTGTATCGAATTCAAACCAATTTTCTTTTTCGATCTTTTCAATCATATCAACATCACCAACATAATCAGCACCTGCAGCAACTGCTTTCTTAGCATTATCACCTTTAGCAATAACTAATACTCTAACAGTTTTTCCTGTACCCTTTGGTAAAACGATAGCTCCTCTTAATTGTTGATCTGCTTTTTTAGGATCAACATTTAATCTCATAGCAATTTCGATAGATCCATCAAATTTACTAATTGAAGTTTCTTTTACTAATTTAACCGCTTCATCTTTTGAATATACTTTATTTTTTTCAATTTTAGAAACAGCATCTTTATATTTTTTACTTCTATTTTTCATTATTTTTCCTCCTTATGTGGTTATTATACGGAATTCATGCAAGCGGACATTCCTTCCACATAGGTAAACCCTATTTTTACTATTCAGCAGTGTCTTCTAAACCTTCAACTGCAATTCCCATGTTTCTTGCTGTACCTGCAACAATTTTCATTGCATCATCAACATTATATGCATTTAAATCAGGTAATTTTATCTCAGCAATTTCCTTCAATTGGTCTTTAGTTAGTGTAGCAACAGTTTCTGTTGCCCCTTTAACAGAACCTTTATTAATTTTTGCATATTTCTTTAACAAGAAACTTGTAGGTGGAGTTTTAATAATAAAATCAAAACTTCTATCCTCATATATTGATATTTCTACTGGTAAAATATCTCCCATTTTATCTCTAGTAGCATCATTATATTTTGTACAAAACTCTTGTAAATTAATTCCTGCTGGACCTAACACAGTTCCTACTGGTGGAGCTGGGGTTGCTTTTCCTGCTGGAATTTGTAATTTTATTTTCTTTACAGCTTCTTTTGCCACGAAAAACGCCTCCTTTTATTTTGTTTTCGCGAGTGGTCCAAATAGCTATTACCGCTTTAATAGGTTTTGCCTCCCACTTAATCTATATTTAATTAATATAGCCCTTAAATAATAACATAAACTCTTTATTTTTGCAAGAATTTACTCAATTTTATTATCAAATATCATTATTTATGCAAACTATGCTTTCTCAATTTGATTTAAATCAACTTCAACTGAAGTTTCTTGACCAAATAAATCAACAAGCAAATTTACTTTCTGATTTGGTAAATCAATTGATTCAATTTTACCAAACATACCATTAAATGGTCCTGATATAATTTTAACATTTAAACCGACTTCTAATTCAGTATCAACATCAATTCTAGAAATTCCCATATTATTAAGAATTTTATCCACTTCATATGGTTGTAAAGGCGTTGGCTTTGCTCCTTTTCCACTAGAACCAATAAAACCTGTTACTCCAGGAGTATTACGAACAACATACCAAGCATCATCAGTCATAACCATTTCAACTAAGATATATCCTGGGAACATCTTCCTATTTTTTTCTTTAGTTACTCCATCTTTTACTTCTACTACCTTTTCTTCAGGAACAATAACTCTAAAGATACAATCTTCCATATCCATAGATTCTGCTCTCATCTCTAGTTTTTCTTTTACTTTATTTTCATGACCTGAATAAGTATTTACTACATACCATTGTTTTTCCATCTTTATTCCTCCTTATATCCTATTTAAATAATGATTGTATTAACGCAAAAATAGCATCTACTCCATAAAAGAATAAAGAGCAAAATATAATAAAAGCAATTGTTGCAATTGAATATTTTACCATATCTTTTTTTGAAGTCCAGCGTACTCTAGTAAATTCTGATTTTACACCATGACAAAATGATACAAATCTTTCCCATAGATTTTGTTTGTTTTCTTCTTTTTCTTCTTTTTTATTAGGACTATTTTTTTTATTATTTTTAACTTCTTTTTCTTCTTCTTTTGTTTCTTCAATCTTTACTAACTGCTTTCTTTGTTTAGATTTTACAATCTCAGCCATATTATCACCTTTTCCTATATTTTATAACAAAATAAAAACACCTATGTGCTTGTTATTAAATTAGCATAACCTTGCAAAAATGTCAACAGTTAATTTTTATCAATCTAATAGTTTAGGTAAATAAACATTTAAAATTACTAAACTAAAAAAACCTATATCTAGGTCTTTTAATTTTTTTATTTTTTTATTTTTTGAAATGAGTCAGCTATTTTTTGTTTTATTTCTTGCGATTTATCTAATCCGATTATTTCTACATTTGTTAAATTAGCACCATATTGTTTTGCTTTTTTTGCTTCATCTAAATCCATGACTGCTCCTTTGCTTCCTGTGAAGTTTGCCCATGTAAAAACAACACCATCAAATGAACCATCTATTTCCACATCTTTCAATTTTGTTATACTTAAATTTTTACCGTTTATTTTTTGGGGATCTATAACTGCTCCCTTACTTCCAGTAAAATCTGCATATGTAACATTAACATCATCAAATACACCTTTTATCTCTACATTTGTTAATATTGTTCCAAGTAACGACTTAGCCCATACCTTTTGAGGGTCTAGGACTACACCGCTGCTTCCTGCAAAGTTTGTTTTTGTAACATTAACATCATCAAATACACCTTTTATCTCTACATCTGTTAATGTTGTGTTACATAAGCTTTTTAATAGTACTGTTTGAGGATCTAGGACTGCTCCTTTGCTTCCTGCAAAGTTTGCACAGCGAACATCAACATTATCTAATAAACCCTTTATTTCTACATCTGTTAATATTGTTTTATATAAGCTTTTTTCTGTTACTTTTTGGGGATCTAGGACTGCTCCTTTACTTCCTGTAAAATCTGTTCCTTTAACACATGCACCATCTAGCGAACCTTTTATTATTACATCTGTTAATTTTGTTTGAAATAAATTTTTATTGTTTATTTTTTGGGGATCTAGGACTGCTCCCTTACTTCCTGTGAAATCTGTTCCCACAATATCAACACCATTAAATGAACCTTTTATTTCTACATCTGTTAGTTTTGTTAGATATAAACTTTTATTTCTTACTTTTTGAGGATCTAGGACTGCTCCTTTACTTCCTGTAAAATCTGTTTGTTGGAAATAAACATCATCAAAAGAACCTTCTATTTCTACATCTGTTAATGTTGTTTTGGCTAAACTTTTACCTTTTACTTTTTGGGGATTTATTACTACTCCCTTACTTCCGGCAAAATTTACTTCTTCAACATCAATCCCATCAAATGATACATCACTTAAATCTAATAGTTTCCATAAATTATCTGGCAGAGCAATTTTATTATCTTCAAAAAGAATTTCCTGTAATATCTTTTTTTCTATATCTAATTTGATATGATTTTTTAACCCTTTTCTGTTATGTTTTTTATATTTAGCTAATTTCCCGGTTAAAAATTCTCTTAATTCTTCTATATCTACTTTTTTCATAACACTTTTCCCCCAGTTAAATGATTAACTCTATTATAACATAAAATTAGATTTTATCAATATAATTTTATACTAACTTGTTAATTACAATTTCTTTATATCCTGTATTATTATCCATTTCTCTTCTAAATTCATATTCTTCTAATTCAAAAATAACAACTTCAGCAGTAGTATTAACTAGACACCCCTCTTTTAAATGACCTCCATAAGTCTTTAAATTTTCATCTGATACAGCTATATGAATGTGACAACCATCTATTGAAAATGTTCCTGTAACAGACACTATTTCTAAATCTTTGTTTATTCTTATACAATCTTTTCCGTTAGCATTACGAATTACAGCTTCATATAAGCATCCAACACAAGAGACAATTACTCCTGCTTTTATTTTTTTGTTTTCAACATATTTTTCCAATTCTTTCTTTAAATCTTGTCCCTTTGTAAGTCTAAAAGCATGTACTATCATATTAAATTCTCCTTTATAAATTAATTTAAATCATATTCTTTTATTTCAATATATTTTTTTATAATAAACTACTGACAAAAACATACTTATATGTTTTCTATTTAATAAATACCAGAATTTTTTTCTGGTATTTTGTATAACATATATAAATTTAATTCAATGTATCTTTTATTTTGCAAGATCTTCAAAACCACTCATGTCCAATTGAGTATTGGAACTAATACTATTAGAAACTGTTGTAAGTTCAGCAGAACTAATTATAGGTGCAATATTTTCTAAGATTTTATAATTAAATTCGTTATCCTGACTCATAGCTGTTATTGCTGTAAAGTACATAGAATTAATCCTAGCAAATGCTGCTATAGCATTAGTACCCCCCGTAGACATTTCCATTGTTATAAATTCTACTCCACCAAATGTCTTTTCAGTAGCTGCAGTACAATTATACCCATGTTGTTGCAATATTGTTGCCATTTGACCCTTATTAGCTTTTAATTGAGAGTAATTACCTTCTCCTATTTCCAATTGAGCTGCCCAAGTATTAGCTTCATCCCCAATTAATAATGAATTGGTATTTTGTTGATATATCATATTATCTGGAACACTAAATGTAAAATCATTGAATCTTACTTTATAAGATGATGTACTAGATGTATTTGTAATTCCTGTATTATTTGATGAATTGTTATTAGAATAACCATTATTTTTTGTATAATTATTATTAAACATTTTCAAGCCAAGCACAGCTACAAGTCCAAAAACTACAACTACTATGACTATTCCTACAATAATATATTTCAAATTATTATTTGATTTAGTTGGTGAAATATTTCCTCCATTTAATGGTTGCGAATTATAGTTTACTTGTTGATTATTCATAGGTTGTTGTCCCAAACTTTCTACAACTATCTGTTGATTATTATCATTTTCCGTAACATTTACAGTTGCTCCACAGTTTTTGCAAAATTGATCTGTCTCCCCTAATGGAGCTCCACATTTTTTACAATTCATTTTCTTACCTCTTTCTTTTCAATATTTTTTATTTCCATAGTAAAGTTTGTTAATTCATTCAAAATTTCATTATCTATTTCTTTACCATTTCCACTTATTTCTATGTATAAATTTCCTCGTTCAGGAATTTCATAGACTAATACTTTTTTAGCAACATAATATTTTTTTCTATTTATGTTTGTAAACATTATACCACTAAGATCAGTGTATCCACCATCATAAGATTTAAATAATTTATTATTTAACGTCAAGTTACCAGAATAACTTAGTTCATGTGAATCTCCATAAGAAGATTTTATATAAGTTGAATTTATATTATCTATAATTGATTTTTCTTGTAATGTCGTTAATTCATAACGAACATCATAATCATATATAAGCATATCCTCATTATAATTAAGAGAGTAATTTCTTTCTAAATTAATATTACGATTTTTATCTATTTCCTCATATTTATCAGGAATCTTTAATTTTATATAATCTATCTTATCATAGTTATAATCAGTAAATCTTTGTAAAATACCTATTAAAAAATTATTCTCTTTAGTTATTTTTACATAACTTGCATAGTTTTTTGAAGAATTAATTTTTATCATTTCAACTAATTTTTTTGTAATAGGTATCCCCGATGCTTTCATATCAATTATTAGTATATGACTATTATTTAAAGCATATATTAATTCAACATTTTCTTCTTTTCTTTTATAATTTTTTACACCTAAATCTTTATCATAAGCAATAGCTTTATCATAATAATAACTATTTTTATAAATATAGCTATCGTAATCACTATCTAATTTAGTTAACATTTCTTTAAATCCAGAGTAATCTTTGTCCTTTTGATAAGTTTTATATTTATTATATAAACCTACTGTTGCATCTTGTTCAAGATACTCATAAATATTTGAGTTAAAGATATTTACATTCATGCTAATTCTTCCTGATTTAGATTCTAATTCAAAATTACTGGTAGATGAATCAAGAGATTTTTGTTTAAAGCTTGATGGTATTGAATAAACAACATAATAATTGTTATTAGCAATTTCATATTTTTCACTTTTGTTTAGAAGCTTATCAACTTCCTTATTTTCCTCATATTTAACATTAGATATATTTAATGTTAAGTTCCCTTTGATATCAAATTCTTTATCTTTAACATTCAAATTATAAACAATATTTTGAACACTATCTAATAAGATATCAAAATAATTATTCTTAGCTTCATATATTATAGTAATAAGTTTATCACTTTTTTTATAGGTATAAAGCATAACCTGTTTTTTGTTATCTTCATAAAGAATTTTATATCCATCAAACTTATATTTTGTAATTTTATCATGCTTTTTAGATAACAATTTATAATTATTATTTTGTTTCTTTATATTATATAAGAGCTCATCTATTAATTCATCTATTGTTGAATATTTATATTCATCAGTAAGTTTATTTATTTGAATGGATACCTTACCACCACTATTATGCTTTAAAATAATTATATCCTCACGCTTTTTGGTTATCTTCCATGTATTATCATAATCTAATGAATAGTAGTTACTATTTATTTTTCTTATATGTGAATTGTTACTAAGATAAAGGATTGATAGTAGTATAATTAATCCAATTAATAAAATCCCTATAGCTATTATTATTGCTATCTTATATTTTTTTAATATTTCTAATAATTTATTCTTCATAACTTCACCATCACTACTATTAAGTAATCAAACTCATCCATTATTATTATTTGATATTTTTTATTTTTGTATATTGATTTAGAGTTAGTATTCATCACTTGTTTATAACCATCTTTAATTAACTTTTGCTTAAAATCACTAGCTAATTGCATACTATTTAAATATTTAGCTATATCATTTTTATATCTTAAACTGACTATTCCATTTTTATAACTCGATTTAATTAATTTTAATTTTATTGTTTCTTCTATATTACCAATCCCTAAATATTCTTTTTGCTTATTTTTAGGAATATTATTAATTGTACTTTCTTGGTTATATTTAACATAATAGTATTTCTCTTTTAACTCACTAAATGGTATACTTTCAATACTATTGAAATCCAAGTTACTAAATTTATTTTGAATTTCCTTTAAAATATTAGATGTGACTGCAACTGATATACTAGCATTTGTAATCTTTGAAGTATTAAAACCAATTACTTCACCTTTTTGATTAAATAAGGGACTACCTTCATCAACAGTTAATAAAGGAATTGAAGTTTGAATATAGTCATCATTAGAAACAACTATTCCTTTTTGCACTATTGCATCAACACCGTTTTTACTACTAATTGTTATTACTGGATCCTCTACTTTTAAGGATTGAGAATTACCTATTTTTACAAATTGTGAACTATAATCCTTTACTTTTATGATTGCAACATCTGCTTCTAAGTTTGCTGTAACTATGCCTTCAAACTCAAATGTATTTAATTTATTATTAATAGTTATATATTGAGCATCTATTAAAGATTTTTCAATAAAGCTCCAAGTTGTTACAACTAAACCATTACTTATAAAAAAACCATTAGCAGAGGCTGTAATAGCATTATTATAATAACTATTTAAATACACAATATTATTAATATTTAAATTATAGATATTATTTAATTCCTCTTGAGTCATATTTTTTAATTTTTCAAAATTATAAACTGTTTCTATTTTTGATTCATAAGAAGGGGCAATAGCCATTTTTTCATTTGAAGTTGATGATTCTATTTCATTAAAATAAGAACTAACTTCATCTGTTGATTCTCCATATAAATAATATAATTTCCATTTGTTATTTAATTTTTTATAATAATAATACATTACATAATTTGTTTCAAGATAATCATATTTCATTGGATCAGATTTACTTTGTTCTTTAATCTTTACATTTGGTAATATAATAGAACTTATGACAATGTTATCATTTTTTGTAACTCTTATATCTCCAAAAGAATTATAAATTAAACCCATCTCATTTACTTGATTAAATATTTGAGGTATAGCTAATTCTGATATTAAATTATCTGCATATTCTTGACTATCTGTATCTAAACCAAATTTATTATTATCATCTTTTGGAATCTTTGGATCATATCTTAAATCAAGCCATTCTTTATGACGCTTATAATATTCTTCACTAGTTTCCTCTGTATTATTAAATCCACCAAATAATAAATACGTGGTTTTTTTAGTTAATGTTTTTATTTCTTCTTCTAATTTTTGATCTATATTAGATATTGAATAGGTTAAATCGTATTTCTTGTTAAAATTACTAACAACATTATCTTTCTTACTATTTTCAGTAAATGATAATTTCGAAGTGTCAAAATTGAAATCGTTTGATAAAGCAAATACTGTAGTAGCACTTAACACAAATGTACTTATTACTATAATTATTTTTGTCTTCATAGATAGCACCTAACTTCCCAATTTCTGTTTTAATACATAAACAATATATTTACTAGCATCTGCTGCATTATCGCCATTCAAATAAACATCATGGAAAGATTCAGCAATTGTTTCGTCATAAATATATTCCCCACTATTATTTTTAGCTAAAGCATAATTTGAAATATTTCCGCGCCATTCATCTAAACTTATTGTTGCATTAGTGTCCTTTTTATAATTTTCAAATGCCTCATTAATGATAGTTAATGAGTAGTTACCTTTACCAAAATCTTCATAAAGCTGATAGAAAGTATTTATATTATTACTATCAACTAATAATATCGAATTTAATTGATAGTGCTTCATCATTGCTAAAAAAGACAAATAATGTCCTAATTCATGAGCAACTGGAGAATAAATAGTTGAATTATCTGGAAAATGCCCTGAGTTAGATCCATCAGTTACTGAGGCTTGTAGCCTATCTTTATTTAAGAAATAAGCTGTATTTAATAAAACCTGCGTTTTAATTACCCAAGGATAAGTTGAAGAAGCATCAGAGGTTGCAAAATTAAATACAGGCATAAACGCTGCTATATAATTATCATTTATTGAAACATTTACAAGTGTTAAATTAGTTATATAACCACGTACACTTGGATATTCTGTATATATTTTTTTAAAAACATTCCCTAGTTCTTTAGCAAAATCTATATCCATTTCACATAAATTTACTGCTGTTATTCCATAATTTTTAATTATTTCATCTTCTACCTTTTTTATATCTGCGGGGCAATTATCTTTTTGGGTAACAGAATCTTTTTCAATAAGTGCCAAGGCATCTTTATCATTTTTTATTTTTACTCCCGAATATGTATTATCATATATTATTTTTGTAGTATATTTTCCTTTATTTGTTACAGTTTTGGTTGTTTGATTAGTCTCATTATCTTGTTGATTAGGAGTAACATTAAAGTAATATTTTCCTTTTAAATTCCCTATTACAAGTACTATTAAAAATAATATAATTAACATTCCTAAGCCTAATCCTACACCAATAAAAATCATTTTTTTATTGTCTTGAGATTGATTCTTTTGATTATTAGTATATTGTATTTGATTAAGATCAGATTTACTTTGGTTTATATTTTTTTCATCTGAAATATATATCTGGCATCCACACCTATTACAGAACTTAGCCTTTGCCTCTAACAAATTTCCGCATTTAGGACAAAACATAAGATACACCCCTATTCTTACACTTAATTATAACATATAAACCGACAAATTTCATAACAAAATTGCCTAGTTCATTAAAAATGTAATTTCAAGATTAAATAATTTCTATATTTATGTTTCTCAATAAAGTTTAGATTTTTATCTTACCCTTAATTTAACGCATCGTCGCAAAGGAATAAAGTTCTATTCCGTAAGTATTATTAGGATGAATTCCATCTAATAAAAAGTTTTCTTCTCCATCAATATCCATAATCTTTTTGATATAATTGTTTACATCAATATAATCAACATTTAATTTATTATCAGCTATTTTCTTTAATTCTTTATCATATTCGTCATATAATTGTAACTTTTCTAAAGCATTAGTTTGTAAATAAATATCTTTATAAGTCGCTTTAAAAGGTGATAATAATATAAAGTCACTATTTGGAAGTAAGTTTATTATTGTATTAACATTATTAATGAACTTTTCTTTCTTAGTTAAATTATATCTAATATCATTAGTTCCTATATTCATAATCACTAAATCACACGAAGTATTTTTGAGCTTTGTTTTATAATTCATCAAAATATCTGATGACGTATATCCACCTTTAGAAAAATTATAAATTTTTTTATCAGCGAACTTATTAATTAAAGGTAAATACCAAGGGTAATAATTATTTTTAGTTCCTTCTGTTATGCTATCACCTATAAAACAAATATTATTATTTTCACTAATTTTTTGATAAATTAGACTATTTTTATCTAATTCAGTTAATGTAAATTGGGTTTTTAAATGTTTTTTATATCCATCTTTAAAATAATAATACTCTTCTTCAGCATTATCCATATTAATCTCTTTTTTTATACTTACTTTTGTCGCAAATTTATTGGCGTAATTAAGTTTTTTTACAGATATATTTTTCTTATTATTATAGATTGGTACAGCATAGTAGCCACGACTTTTATCTTTAATAGCCAGTAAAGGTATAACTGAACCACAAATTATTTTCTTAGTTTTAGAGTTTATATATACTTTTGCCATTATAGATATATCTCCATTATGTTCAGTATAAGAATTAACAAAATTTCCAACTGAATTAAATATTATTGTATCATTGATATATTCAATAGGTTGAACAATATGAGAATGTGTACCAAAAACAATATCTGCTCCATTATCTGAAAAAATTTTATTCCAAATTTTTTGCTCTTTATCAGGTTTTGTATTAAATTGAGTACCATAATGAGGTAAAACAACAATTAAATCAACGTTTTGCTTTTTTAGATAATCAAAATCACTTATAACTTCCTTTTTGGATTGATTAAAATATTTACTAGAACTATCTACTATATAATTTGTAATATTTTTACCCTCTGTAAACAATTCATCTTCATTATAATAATTTAGACCATAAGTATAAGCTAAAATACCGACTTTGATATCCTTAATAGTAATAACCTTTCTTCTTTCATTATAATTGCCAACATAATTTAAATTTTCTCTTTTTAAGTTTTTTATAGTATTATTAAAACTAGAAACTCCTTTATCAAGAATATGGTTATTAGCAATAGTAACTAAATCAATCCCACTCTTTTTAATACTTGTTAAAAAAGAACTCGGATAATTAAGATATAATTTTTTATTATCATTAAAATTACCAATAGAATAATCTTTAGTATCATCAACTGGCCCTTCTAAAACTCCAAACATATAATCAGTATTATTAAAATTATTTGAGATTTCCTTAAACATATAATCAAAGTTATATTCTCCATTATCATATGAATTTTCAACTTGATTTTCTAATAGGATTAAATCTCCTACAAATCCTAATGATATACTATTATCAATTTCTTTAGATTTATCAAGTGAAATTAACGAATTTTTTTGAAAAAATCCTTTATTTAGATGATAATAATTAAAACCAATTAAAGCTATCAACATAACACTAATTAAGATAACTATAACATTATTTTTTAAAACATTTTTAACAACATTACTACTAAATAGTATACATATAAAAATTGAAGAGATAAAAGTAATAATATAAAAATGGTCTGTTAAAATAAAATTATCTGTAATTAATAAAGTTATAATACGATGACAAACATATATTCCTAAAGAATTAGAACCCCATTTACTTAATAATGCAATTTTTTTATTAGGCATCAAATTATATAAAGAAATAAATAACATTAAATCAGTCAAATAAATTAATCCTCTTAAAAATAAATATTTAAAATTAACATAGACACTAACGGTAAAAAAGTCCAAGCCTAATGGAAAAATAGATACTGATATTAAAATTATAATACTGCTTATTAAAGCAATTAAACTTATATTTTTATTAAACTTAAACTTATTAAAATCGACTAAATAACCGAAATAAAAGAAAAAAGAAAAACTAATAAATCTAATTCCATCAATATTTAAAAAACCAACTAATATTGAACTTAAATATAAGATTATTAATATTTTGGTTTTATTTTTATTTAATATTTTAGTTTTATCAAAATATACTATTAAACGATAAAATACTATTGCTAATAAATACCAAGCAGAATATTTTATACTAAAAAAATCTAAGTTTGAAGTAATTATATAGTCATATAAAATATAACTTAAATTTAACAAAATAAACACAAGAAACAATTTGATAATATTATTTTTATTTATATTTTTGGAAAAATATCCTGATATTATTAAAAAAAGAGGCATATGAAACGAATAGATAAACTGAACTATTATTGATGAACCAATTGTATTATAATAATTATAAGAATATAACAAATGTCCAATAACGACTAAATATATTAGGATTCCTCTTAAATTATCATATTTTAGAATTCTCTTATTCATATATATACCTCTATTTCAGAAACATTTCATATAAATTATATCATTTAAAAATAGGTATTGAAATGCCTATTATAATTCCATATTTAAACTTTTTCCTTTTCTTTCATATTGTCTATAAATTATTCCACAAGTATCAAATATTTTTTTAGAAACGATATTCCCTTCAGTTTTATCATATTTATCAGACAAATAAACTATTTCTGTTATACCAGATTGAACTATGGCTTTAGCACATTCATTACAAGGAAATAATGTAACATACATAACACATCCTTTTACGCTTCTAGGTGAATTTAAAATAGCATTCAATTCGGAATGACAAACATATGCATATTTAGTATTTAAGAAATCTCCTTCTCTTTCCCAAGGCATATCATTATCATCACTAAATCCTGTAGGAGCACCATTATAGCCTAAAGAAACTATTCGATTATTTTTATCAACAATGCATGCACCAACTTGACTATTAGGATCCTTACTTCTTTCAGCTGATAATATGGCTATACCCATAAAATATTCTTCCCAACTAATATAATTTTCTCTTTTCATACTTTTCACTCCAAAACTTATATAATTTATTCTAGGTTACAATCTTCATTTAACTTCTTATAAAAGTATTATAACATAATCAATTTTAGCTTTAAACAAATAACGTAAATTTAAAATAAGCTTACTTATTTTATAATTTTATAGTATTATACATAGCAATTCAAAAAAAGGAAGAAAAAATAGTATGTTTGATAAATTAAAAAAACAACTATATTTTACAAAATCTAAATTGCTAATGATACTGTTAATTTCAGATATTTTCCCTTAAATTTCATATTCTGAAATTTCACAATTTTTTGATCCAAATTTTTGTATCATTCCATCTTTTGGTACTTCATTAAAATAAAAATAGACTGTTCTTGCTATTCCGCCATGTGTTACTAAAAGAATATTTTTATCTTTATATTTTTCCTTTATTTCATCTAAGAAAATTTTAATTCTTTTAAATAAATCTTGTATAGTTTCTAAACCTTCTACTTTAACTTTAGAGTGATAGTTCCAATAATCAGTATAATAAAAATTTCCAATTTCTTTGCCAGTATATATACCACAATCCCTTTCTTCAATTCTATTATCAAAAATCACTGGAACATTATTCACATTTATAATATTACAAGTATGTCTAGTTCTTAATAATGGCGAACAAATAATTAAATCAATATCTAAATTTTTAATAACTTTTTGAGCTTTTTGAGCTTGTAATATTCCTATTTCATTTATATCTTCGTCTAACCTCCATTATATTTTTTTCAACATTACATTTCGTCAATCCATGTCTGATTACATATAATTTCATAATTTATTCTCCTAACTTTTTAAATATAGTTTTGAATATTACTTATTACAATATTACTCATTTATTTTTCTTTTTTCAATATGTGACAATAATATACTGATAAATTCATTTCAATTGTATTTGCCATGAAATATACTGGTACTATATTACCTAGAACTTCTTTAGGGATAATTTTACAAAATAATTTAAAAAAAAATACCAAGTTTAAAATATTTTTTAATTCTATTTTGATATGAATATAAATGATTAATAACTTTATTTTTCATATTTTCAGCAATTACTATACTAAAATTATTATTTTTATTATAGTTATCAATATTTCCAATATATTCAAATTCGTCTAAATAATAGCCATTTTCAACCAAAGTTGCTCCAATTTCTTCTATTTCTGATAACTGTTTTCTAAGCTTATTAAGATAAACGTAATAAATTACAAATAACCCACCTTTTTTTAATACTCTATTTACTTCTTTGAAAATTTGCTTTTTGTTAGTAGAATAACACAAATTTTCTATTGCATATACAAAGTCAATAGAGTTACTTTCTATTTTTTCTAAATTAGATAATCTCCTTCAATTAAACTAATATTATATTCTCTATTTTTTATCTAAAGATGGATACAAATCTATACCTGTAAATTTAACATTTGGATTTTTTTAGCAAGATAAGCCATATTTGCACCTTGACCACAACCTAATTCAGGTATATTCTTAAAATTATTTTGTTTTATTATTTCGTCTATTTTCATAACGTGATATGTTTGATAATTTTTATCATTTTTACATATACCATCATCCGAAATACCGATATGCATATATCCTTCATTGGATCCAACTAATCTATATAATAAATATTTCGTCTTTTTATAATACTTTACTCTTTTATAATTATTCAATCCCTGCTATATATATTTTTTATATTCTAAATAAATAAGCAGATAATTCGTCGTAGCATGCATCTCTTTCAACTAATAAATTTTGTTCTCTCATTTCGTTTAATTCGTTGATATTAACAAATTTAATTGCTTGAACTTCACTTTCTTGAAACTTTGTTTTATTTATATCAATATCATTTTTTCTTAAAATAAAGAAATCGTAGAATTGTCTCTCAATAAGTTCATCAGAAAATTTTTGTTCTTTTCTAAAAGAAAACATATATCTAAAATCTTTTATATCTACATGATAACCTAGACTAACGCTAACTTCCTCATTTATTTTCCTAGTTGCTGCTGATAACGAATCTTGTCCTGTGGATATATGTCCTGCTACTGATATATCCCACATATTCGCATTTTTATCTTTAGTTGCGCTTCTTTGTTGTAATAAAATTTCATTGTTCTCATTTATAATTGCAACCGCTATCGCTCTATGCCATAAACCTCTCTTGTGAACCAAACTTCGAGGTAAAATTTGACCTGTTTTTATTCCGTTTTCATCCAGTACATCTAGCATTTCTTCCCTTTTCATAATTTCTCCTTTCACGCAATTTATGCAAATATTGTTTGCGTCCATTTACATATATTTTAACACATTTATAAAGAATAATCACTATATTTTAATTTGTTAAAATCTTATTAATATATTAATTCCGAGTTTGATAATTTAAAATTAATTTTTACATTACCTCTAGCACTTTGATAAAATGTGATAGAAGTCGTGCATACTCCATTATTTATAGTATTTATGTTATTATTGTTACTATAAATATTTTCTCATCTGCAAACAATTTGCAAACATTGTTTGCATCCGTTTACTAATTTAATTATACCATCTATTATTCATTAATTAAATCTATAATTTATAAATTTTCTTTTATTTCTGGAAATAAGTCATAAAGATTATACCCTAATAAATTATCAAAGTATTCTTTTAATTTAATTGTTTCTACAATATGATAATATGTTTTTTTGTATATACCATGTCTTAATAATAAATCTATCATTCTTTTTTCTACAGTTAATGTTTTGGTAGTGCACATTAAATCGCATAAATTGATTATTTTTTCTTCCAATGAATATTCTTTTTTTATATATTCTTTAAAAAAGTTATAATTGGGATTTGACTTGTCAGTTTCATCTCTATCATTCGATATACAATCTATATCATTATTTAAAAATGAATGTTTTATACAAATGCCAGCATATTCTTCATCATAATCCAATTTTTTTAAATATTTATATCCATTTATAGCATGAGGAAATACTCACCTGTTTCATGAAATCTTTTTCCAATGTCATGAACATATCCAAAAGTGATTACCTTATCTATATTTACAGCAATTCCTTGTTCTTTTAAAGCCTTAGCAATTTTTCCAGCTGTATTTCCAACACAAATAGAATGATTAATCCATCTGTCATTTTCTTTATTTCGTTTATCAATGTCTAATAATTTTATTGCATCTTCACTTGTTAATTTCATTACTATCTCCTAATTTCTTAAATAAATCATTATATATATTAGTTCTGTTTACATCAATTACAAATTTTACTTTATGATGGTCTTTAGTTGACATATAAGAAGTATCATCACTAATATTTGGGCAACTTATTTCCTTAAACTTAAACCAATTACTATTTATCATATAAGCAATTACTGATATATCCCATATAACTCTCTCTTTTTGTATACAATGATACCCATCATTATGAAATCTATCAATTAAATAATTACACAATTCTGATTTATTAGTTAAATTTTCTTTTAAAGTGTTTATATCAATTTTTAATTTTGAAACAACATTTTTGCATGGCAATACTGTCAAATTTACTTTAGAATTAAATACAATTTTTACTGCTTCTATATCTTGTTTGAAATTATATTCTAAATTATCTTTATAACCTAATTCATTACCGCCTAACCAAATAATTTCAATTTTGTCTATTATTTTAGGCTCTTTTTTTATTGCTAATGCAACATTTGTAATTGCACCAATTGCCATAATATAAGTTTTTTTATTTTTAAGTGATATTTCAATTATCTTATTTACTGCATCATTATCTTCTTCGTATCCATTACAAATATAGTCTTTTGCTCCTTTAAAAACTTTATTTTTTGTATCAAAATTTAACCAATTACATATTTTCAATATTTCATTATAACTTTTTTCTTGACCACTTATTACAGTTTCATTTCTTTCTTTGTGTGAATAAGGTGCAACAGTTATTGCTGTGATATTAAATATATCTTGACTTTTAATCATATAAGCAAGTGCAAATTGATCATCACACTCATTATATGTATCTGTGTCTAAAATAACATTTATTTTTTCTTTTCTATAATTATTAATATAGTTAAATATTTCTTCCCAATTATTTACTCTAGTATATCTTGTTTCGTTCTTATTATATTCAGTATTGAATAGCAAAGATTTAATATTATTTTCAGAGCATTTTACACATACATTAATTGAATCATCAATCATAATATCAATATTATTTTCTATACAAATATTTGCTTTCTCTTGATGATTATATGCATTGGTTAAAATAAGTTTATCATATGGAATATCATATTTCTTTAACCATTTTGTAGTCATATTATAAGGATCTGGATATTCTCCATTATCCCTACCGCTAATGATACATATATAATGTCCGTTATCTATTAGCTTTTTTATATATTTAGAGCAATCTTTAATTGGCTCCAATAAATTTGCTAATCTTTCAATATTATCATGATAATATTGCTGTTCTTCATCTTTTGTCCAGTTAAACATATCTCTTATATAAACATTATTTTTGATTATACCATTATTCCCTAATTCTTTATCATGATTAATATAATCATTTAATAATACTTCATTAAAATTTGATAATACATTATCAATATCAATACCTATACGCATACCTCACCTCTTTAGAAATATTAAGATATTTAAATAAAAATGTTTGCATTAGAATATTCCTTAATTTATAAGGTATTATTCTCATTTTTGCAAACATTTAACTTTTTTGCAAACAATTTGCAAACAAAATTCATTATTTTTTAAATTTTATTATGATTTTAAGACTTTACACTTTCTCTAATACCCTTTATTTATAAGGGATTAGGGTCTATTTACCACAACAATTTTTATATTTCTTACCACTGCCACAAGTTCCTTATAATTTAGTACATATATTATTTATAGCATTATCATTATTATTGATATTTCAAGGAATTTTAGGTCTGGTAACAAATAGTATTTATGGTATTTATAGTATTATGTTTACTATAAATATTTCATAAAATGGGAACAAAATGGGAACATTTGTTATCATTCACTCACATTTTATGTTTCTTTACCTATTTTAACAATATCCCACCATTTACATTAATATTTTCTCCATTAATATAATCAGCTTTATCACTAAGTAAAAATAAAACTAAATTTGCTGTATCGTCCGTTGTGCCAAGTCTTTTACTTGGATTTTTTTCTGCTGTTACTTTTATTTCTTCATCAGAATAACTTTGTATACTTAACGGCGTTAAAGTTAATGAAGGACTAACCGTATTAACTTTAATATTATATTTTGCTAATTCTAATGCACAACACTTTGTAAGCATAATTGTAGCAGCTTCACTTGTGCAATAAGCAACAGATTCTTCCATAGGCCTTGTACCTAATCTAGATGCAATATTTATAATTCTTGGCATTTGTGATTTCTTCATTAAAGGAATTGCATTTTTGATACATTGCCATCTTGCAATAAGATTAACATCTAATTCATGTTTATACTCTTCAACCGTTAAATCTTCTATCGATAATACTTTATCATAAGCTGCACAATTTACTAATCCATCTAGTTTGCCAAATTGAATTTCTATTTCTTTAAACATATTATCAACTTCATTTTCTTTTGATAAATCACATTTAATCAATAAAATATTATTTTTAAAGTTGGATAATTCATTTATTGTTTCTTTAGCCATCTCTTCGTTATGGCCATAACTTATTATCACTTTTGCATTATTCTCTAACAATTGCTTTGCTATCTGACGACCAATCCCAGATGTTGATCCAGTAACTAAAATTATTCTATTTTTAAAATCGATAGTCATATATTGTCCTCCTTATAATATTAATCAACAATTAATAAAATGTTCCCATTGAGAAAACCTTGATTTTACGGGGTTTTTTGGCAGTTTTGGGAACAAATTGAATTTTTTGTGCACATTTTGAGCACATTTTTCATTTTTTTGGGATTTTTTTATGATTTTTTCAAAACCCTATGCCTCGCAAACCCTTATAAAACCTACTACTTTCCACAACAATTTTTGTATTTCTTACCACTGCCACATGGACAAGGATCATTTCTACCTATTTTATTAACACGTCTTGGTTTTTTCTTAGCTGGTTCTTTTCCGCCTTCATTAGTAAGCTTTACCTTACTAACTTCTTTTCGTTCAACATTTTGTTTGATCTCAGCTTTTAATAAAAATATAGAAACATCTTTATCTATTTTTTGAACCATATCATCAAATAAATCAAAACCTTCCATAGTATAAGCACGTAATGGATCTTCTTGAGCATATCCCCTTAAGTGAATACCTTCTCTTAAATGTGACATTGTATTAATATGCTCCATCCAATAATTATCAATTACTTGTAAAGTAATTGCTTTTTCGAATTCATTAGTAACTTCTGGTGGAATTTCTTTTATTTTTTC
Organism: uncultured Bacilli bacterium; assembly: GCA_947631155.1. Lineage (GTDB taxonomy): Bacteria > Bacillota_I > Bacilli_A > RF39 > UBA660 > UMGS995. The sequence continues at coordinate 2,234 of CANRKG010000010.1, read as the reverse complement.
TTCATATTCTTCAATAACTCGTTTTGATAATGTATCAATAATTTCATCTGGTTCCATATCGGAAACACTTTTCTTTGTAATTGATTTCTTTAATAAATTTTTATTTACAAATTCTAAAATATCATCAATATCTTCATCCGTTAGATAATTTTCTGGTGGAATATGTGACTTTACTAAATCTTCAATATGATTTCTAAAAGTAGTTAATATTGTTTCATGAATTGATTCAGAATCTAAAATCTCATTACGTTTATCATACATAATTTCTCTTTGATTATTCATGACATCATCATATTGTAATAATTGTTTACGAATATCAAAGTTATTTCCTTCTACACGTTTTTGAGCTGTAGATATCGATTTAGTAAATGTTTTGCTTCTAATAGCCTGTTCTCCCAAACCCATTGATTCCATCATAGTACCTATTCTATCAGAGCCAAATCTTATCATTAAATCATCTTTCATGGAAACGAAAAATTGAGTATAGCCAGGATCTCCTTGACGGCCAGAACGTCCTCTTAACTGATTATCAATTCGACGTGATTCATGACGTTCAGTTCCAACAACACATAAACCACCTAAAGCTTTAATATCTTCAGATAATTTAATATCAGTTCCACGACCTGCCATATTAGTTGCAATTGTTACTGACTTATGTTGTCCTATTTTAGAAATAATTTCAGCTTCGCGAGCATGATTTTTTGCATTTAAAACTTCATGAGGAATATGAGCTTGTTTTAAAAGCTTAGAAATTAGTTCACTTGTTTCAATTGCGATTGTACCAATTAAAACAGGTTGCCCTTTTTCGTATTTTTCTTTAATAAATTCAATCATAGCCTTATATTTAGCTTCACGTGAAGCATATACTAAATCAGGCTCATCTTGTCTAATTATTGGCTTATTAGTAGGAATTTCTATAACATACATATTATAAATATTTCTAAATTCTTCTTCTTCTGTTTTAGCAGTACCTGTCATACCAGATAATTTTTTATACATTCTGAATAGATTTTGAAAAGTAATTGTTGCTAAAGTTTTTGTCTCCTGATTAATTGTCACGCCTTCTTTTGCTTCGATGGCTTGATGAAGACCATCTGAATAAGCTCTACCTTTCATTAAACGTCCTGTAAATTGATCCACTATTACAATTTCATCATCTTGAACTACATAATCAACGTCTTTTTTCATAGCATAATTAGCTCTTAAAGCCTGATTAATATAGTGAACTAAAGTTGCATTATTAACATCGTATAAATTATCTATCTTAAACTTAGTTTCAGCTTTATTTACTCCTGTTTCTGTTAAATTAACACTTTTAGTTTTTTCATCATAAGTATAATCATTATCCTTTTTTAGGCCTTTTGCAAAACTATCAGCATCAATATATAAATTTGCACTTTTCATTTCCCCACCAGAAATAATTAAAGGTGTTCTAGCTTCATCTATTAAAACTGAATCCACTTCATCTATAATTGCAAAATTTAATGGTCGTTGTACTCTATCTTCTTTATGTACAACCATATTATCACGAAGATAATCAAACCCTACTTCATTATTAGTAGAATAAGTGATATCACAATTATATGCTTCCTGTTTTTCCTTTGGACTTAAATCTCTAGTATTAACTCCCACTGTTAAACCTAAAAATCTATGAATTCCGCCCATCCATTCAGCATCACGAGAAGCTAGGTATTCATTAACTGTTATAATATGAACTCCTTTACCCTCAAGTGCATTTAAATACGCTGGTAAAACTGAAGTTAATGTTTTTCCTTCTCCTGTCTTCATTTCAGCTATATTACCATAGTGAATAGCTAAAGCTCCTAATATTTGAACATAAAAGTGTTTTTCTCCTATAATACGGAAAGAAGCTTCTCTAGCTACAGCGAAAGCTTCAATTAAAATATCTTCTAATGTTTCACCGTTTTTTAATCTTTCTTTGAATTCAGCTGTTTTATTTTGTAACTCAGTATCAGTTAATTTAGAAATTTCATCTTCTAAAGCTACTATCTCATCTGCCTGTTTAGTAAACTTTCTTAGTTCTTTATATTCATGATCAAACATCTTTTTAAGAATATTCATCATATCATCTCCTTAATTAATTATTGTATCAAAAAAAAAGTAAGAATAAAAGTAAATTACTAAAATTCTTACTATTATGTTAAATGAAAAAGTAAATTGCGTTTAAAGATAAAGAAGTGAAATTTAGTCTTTCATCAAATTTAGTCAAGGAC
>CANRKG010000009.1 GCA_947631155.1 uncultured Bacilli bacterium | reverse complement strand
AAAGCGTTCTTACTTTTTCATTATACACCACTTTTTCAAAAAAAGAAAGAGTATTGATACTTTGTCAACACTCTGAACAAATGGTTAATTAATTTAATCATTTGTTTTTTTATGCTTAATAATTAATGTTAATCATATGATTAATTGAGGTGATATATTGAAACAGTATACTGTCCAACCAGGTGATTCCTTATATGGAATTGCTAAACAATTAGGAACTACAGTAGATGAAATAAAACAGTTAAATAATCTTTCTAATAATATTATTAGTCCTGGTCAAATAATAGTTATACAAGAAGATACCAATATACCTACTACTTATGTGGTAAAAAAAGGAGATAATTTATACGATATTGCGAAAAGATTTGGACTTGATGTTAATCAGATTAAAGAAATAAATAATTTGACATCAAATGCTTTACAAATAGGGCAAATATTAAATTTAGAGTTAAATTCTATAGAAGGTAATTCTCCTATAACTATGCCTATATATGAAAACTATGTAGTAAAAAAAGGTGATAGCATATATTCAATTGCCAAAGATTTTAATACTTCAGTAGAGCAGATAAAAAAAGATAATAATTTAACCAGTAATCTATTATCGCTAGGACAAATATTAAAAATTCGTGTTAAAGAAAATATGATGGGAATAGAAGAATGTTATGGTGAAGGATACGATGAATTTGAAAATAATTATATTACATATACAGTAAAAAAGAATGATAACTTGTATAATATTGCGAGACGCTATAACACTACTGTAGATGCGATTATGAAATTAAATAATTTATCATCTATGGATTTAGATATTGGTCAAGTATTAAAAATTAAGGAGGAATCATAATGAATGAAATGTCATTAGAAGAATATGAGAAAACAGAAGGATATAAAAAATTTATACTGGAAAATCCAGCAATAGGAATATTAAAAGTACAAGTTTTCACTGCTGATCAAGCAATTCCTATTGCTAATGCTAAAGTGTCTATCAACAAAGTCATTGATCAAGATCAAGTTTTGTTTTTTGAAGGACTAACTAATGATAGTGGCATAATTGATAATATTAAATTGCCTGCGCCTGGTGGTGAATACAATGCAGAAACTTTTGAAATTCCTAAATATACAACATATCAATTGAATGTAAGTAATGGAAATTATCATACAGATAAGAAATATGAAGTAGCTATGTTTGGAGACGTTAAAGTACTACAATATATTAAAATGTTACCAAATAATGTGGGAGGATCATATTAATGGCTCAAAATTATATTAAACCTACTATTCCTACAAATATTGTGGTACATTTAGGAGCACCTGATGATCCAAATGCCAAGAATATTTCTGTTCCTTTTTCAGAATATATTAAGAATGTTGCTTCTAGTGAAATTTATCCTAACTGGCCCACTGATGCTATAAAAGCCAATGTTTTAGCTGAAGTATCATTTGCTTTAAATCGTGTTTATAATGAGTGGTACCGTTCTAGAGGTTATGATTTTGATATCACTTCTTTACCTGAATATGATCAAACCTTTATTGAAGACCGAGAATTTTATGAAAATATTGTCCAAATTGTTGATGATATTTTTAATAATTATATTGTAAGAGATGGTCAAGTTCAACCTTTATTTGCTCAGTATTGTTCAGGAAAAGATGACACCTGTGATAAAGGCTTGTCACAATGGGGAAGTGTAACGTTAGCAAATCAAGGAAAATCTCCTTTAGAAATTTTAAATTATTATTATGGTGATAATATAGAAATTGTATATAATGCTCCTTTAGCGGATAATGTAATGTCATATCCTGGTTTTCCTTTTCAACTAGGTTCAGCAGGGAATATGGTTATTATTTTAAAAAGAGAATTAAATCGAATAAGAAAAAATTATCCAGCTATTCCAGAAAATGATGAAAGTAATGATATTTTTACAGTAGAAACTGAAAATAGTGTTAAAGCTTTTCAAAATATTTTTAACTTAGAACCTAATGGAATTGTAGATAAAGGTACTTGGTATCAAATTAAATATATATATAATAGTGTTAAAAAAATATCGGATTTAAATTCGGAAGGTATTTCTTTAGAAGAAGCAGAACTTTTATATGAAAATGAGTTAAATTATTTAGATCAAGGGATTTATATTAGATTACTTCATTACCTGTTAAGAACAATTTCTTATTTTGATTCAGAATTACCATTTTTAGGAATGCCAGGTAATATGAAGTATGATGAAAACACAGTTATTATGGTAGAAGCATTTCAAAGAAAATATGGATTACCAGTTACGGGGGTAGTTAATAATGTAACTTGGGCTAAACTAACAGAAGTATATAATAATGTTATTAATTCTATTCCTGATGAATATTTAAATTATGAAGATGAATTCTTTAGTGGTAGACAACTAAGTAATGGTATAAGTGGAGATGATGTTAGAAGACTTCAAAAATTTTTATTACAAATTTGTAAAAATAAGAAAAATATTCCTGGAGTTAGAGTAACAGGTATATTTGATGATTTAACAGAACAGTCTGTTAGAGTGCTACAGGAAATTTTAAATTTACCTGTAAATGGAGTGGTAGGGGCTGCGACATGGTATGATATTATTCAATATTCTAAAAATGCTTAAATAAAACTGTACGAAAAATTTAAACCAAAATTAGCACTCTTACTTGACAAGTGCTAATAAAATGCTATAATACATATTGAGGGGTGATAATATGTATGGATATAATCAAACAGAAGAACAAGAAGATGTTTTAGAAAAATATGGTCGTAACATTACTCAAGATGCTAAAGATGGTAAAATTGATCCAGTTATTGGTAGAGATGAAGAAATTCGTGGAATTACAAGAATTTTATCACGAAAAACAAAAAATAACCCAGTATTGATAGGAGAACCTGGTGTTGGAAAAACTGCGATTGTAGAAGGTTTAGCTTTACGTATTATTAAAGGTGATGTTCCGACAAGTCTTAAAGATAAAACTTTATGGGAACTTGATTTAGCCGCCTTAATAGCAGGGGCCAAATTTCGTGGTGAATTTGAGGAAAGATTGAAAAAAGTTTTAGCTGAAGTGAAAAAAAGTTCTGGGGATATTATCATGTTTATTGATGAAATTCATATGATTGTAGGAACTGGAAATACAGAAGGAGCCATGGATGTTTCCAATATTTTAAAACCAATGCTAGCACGTGGTGAAATTCATGTGATTGGGGCCACAACTTTAAATGAATATCGAAAATATATTGAAAAAGATGGAGCCTTAGAAAGACGTTTTCAAAAAATTAAAGTTTCAGAACCAACAGTTGAGGATACTATAACTATTTTACGTGGTTTAAAAGAACGTTTTGAAATTCATCATGGAGTTACTATTAAAGATCAAGCTTTAATTTCTGCTGCTACACTGTCAAATCGTTATATCACTGATCGATATTTACCAGATAAAGCTATAGATTTAGTGGATGAAGCTTGTGCTACAATTAGAGTTCAGATGGATTCAGTTCCTACTGAATTAGACCAATTAACTAGAAAAATTATGAAATTACAAATTGAAAAGGAAGCTATTAAGAAAGAAAAAGATGAACAATCTAAAAAAAGACGTGAGGAAATTGAACAACAATTAGATACCTTAAACGATCGTGAAAAAGAATTAACAGAAAATTGGAATCGTGAAAAAAATTTAAATAAAGATATTAAATCAATGAAAGAAAAAATAGAGAAGGCTAAATTTGATTTGGATAAAGCCGAAAATGAATATGATTTAGAAAAAGCCGCAGTACTTCGCCATGGAACAATACCAAAATTGGAAAAAGAATTAGAAGAACTTCGTCAAAGCTCAGAAAATAAATTACTTAGTGATGTTGTAACTGGAGATGATATAGCGAAAATAATTGCTAAATGGACGAATATTCCAATTACAAAATTAATGAGCAGTGAAAAAGAAAAATTATTACATTTGGAAGATAACATGAAAAAAAGAGTCATGGGACAAGATGAAGCAATTAAATTAGTTAGTGATGCAATCTTAAAAAGCCGTAGTGGAATTAAAGATCCTAATAGGCCAATTGGTTCTTTCTTATTCTTAGGACCAACTGGAGTTGGAAAAACCGAAATAGCTAGGACATTAGCATATGAATTATTTGATGATGAACGTCATATGATTAGAATCGATATGAGCGAGTATATGGAAAAATTTAGTGTATCTCGTTTAATTGGTTCTCCTCCAGGATATGTTGGTTATGAAGAAGGAGGACAGCTTACAGAAGCAGTTAGAAGAAATCCTTATAGCATAGTTTTATTTGATGAAGTTGAAAAAGCTCATCCAGAAGTTTTAAATTTATTGTTGCAAATTCTTGATGATGGTAGAGTTACAGATTCTAATGGTCGTACAGTGGACTTTAAGAATACGATTATAATAATGACTTCTAATATTGGAAGCGAACACATTTTAGATGGCCATAGCGAATTAGTTACCAAAGAATTAACTAATTATTTACGTCCCGAGTTTATCAATAGAATTGATGAAGTAATTATATTTAAATCATTAGATCAAGAATCAATTTCTTTAATCTTAGATAAAATTATAAAGGACATTGAAACAAGATTAAAACAATTAAATATTCATATTACTTTAACAGAAACTGCTCGTCAAAATTTAATTAATGAAGGTTTTGACATCAATTATGGGGCAAGACCATTAAAAAGATGTGTTAGTCGTATTGTTGAAACTAAGTTAGCTAAAATGATTATTAATAATGAAGTAAAACAAAACGATACATTAGAAATTGATTATATTAATAATAATTTCATAATAAAGAGAATTTAATTCTCTTTTTTTATGGTAATTTGCATATTAAATATTGTCCACTATCAAAATAATTAAATCTTTTTGTAAAAATGGCAATGAGTTATATGATTATATGTTAAAAAAAGACCTAGCAATATGTCTGCGTTAGCGTGTTTAAAATTTTTAAATATAAATGTATAGCTATTATTACTAAAGATGAAATAAAGGTAGATTTAATTGAAGAAACTACTAGTAAATTTTATAAGAAATTAATAGTTATACCCTCATATTTATCTAAGTATTTAGACTTTGCTTGTGTAATTGTATATAATAATAGAGAAAATAGTTATCGAAAAAATGAAAGAAATTTACTTTATATAGTCTGTGTACAGGGGCAAAACGTGAATTATATGTATATAATTCGTAAGATTTTAATAAAAAAACATTGCAATTTTTAAAAAAAATGTTATACTATAGGTGCTATATGGGGCAATCTGGTGATTTATCCATTAATTACGATACAGGGGGAGTGATATTTTAATAAAATAGTACTATAAAGCATAGAATTATAATATATTGTTGTTGATAATAATTGTTATTTGTTTTAGAAAGCAGGCACTTAATTCACAAAATAATAAAGGGAGGAAAAGTGAATATGAAGAAAAATAACAATGAAGTTACCACAAAGACTGTTATTGGAATAGTAGCTGGAATCATTTTATTGATAGTAATAATTTTACTATTAATGAAGGGGTGTAATGCTGATAAAAAATATACTGTAACCTTTGATAGTAATGGAGGTAGTATAGTAGATAAATTAACAGTCAAAGAAAATGAAAATATAAAAAGACCTAAAGATCCAACCAAAAAAGGCTATGTATTCATAGGATGGTATTATAAAGATAAATTGTTTAAATTTAATACTAAGATAACCAAGAATATAAAATTAGAAGCTAGATGGAAATTGGATAAAGGAATAAGTTTAAGTATAGATGATTTAATGCTAGAAATAGGTGATGAATCTGTAATAGAAATAGCATCCTTACCAAAAGGAGTAAAATTAAAAGATTTAATTTGGACATCAAGTGATAAAAATATTGTAACAGTAGATAAGAATGGAAAGATAAAGGCATTAAAAGCAGGAAAAGTTACAATAACAGTAAAAACCAAGGATGGAAAATATAAAGCAAAATGTACAATAACAGTACAAGAATATGGAAATTCAGAAACAAATAATAATGAAAATACTACAAATTATGGATCAGCTGCAAAGAAATCAACCTCTAGTGAGATTAACGAAAATAATGGTAATACACAATCAACACCTGGTTCAACAAAACCAACAACGAAATATGTAATAACAATAACAGAAGATGTTCAGGAAGTAACAAATAATGTTGCAAGATATTATTTTAGCGTAACCGAAAATGGTAGTACTATAACAAATTATAAAGCCTTTAAATATAATAATCGACCAGTAAAACCAAATAGTGGTACAATTACATCAGTAAATATAGATAAAACAATTACTAGTGTAGATTTAATATTAAATAATGGAAGCACAGTTAAAGCTTCGGTAATTTATAAGTAGGGGAGAAGAAATATGAAGAAAAGTATACATAAATTAATTACCTTTACGGTAATAACATTTATAATTACATTATTTGCAAGTATGACACCTACTTTAGCAAAAGAATTGACTCTACAACAATTAGGAAGAGCAATTGAAAAACAAGATGCTAAAAATAAAGTAGAAAGTAGTTATGCTTACATAATAGGAAAATATGTATTTACATCTAATATTAAAGATTTTACTACACAAGATGTGATGTTAGCAGCAAGAAGTATAAGTAATATAACAGGTGCAGATGGAGAAATTAATTCAGCTCCAATCTATGGTAAGATGGCTATTCAACTAATTGAAAGAACATATGGAAGTGATGGAATAACTGCAACAGGTTGGAAAATAAGCTCTAATCTTATAGGTGAAACTAAATTAGAGGAAAGTAAAATTGATGTAACTTATATAGATTATAATTATATCAAAGATGAATTAATAGTAGATACTGATAATTTAGTAAAAGAAGCAATGTCAGGATTAAAAGATGAATTATTTACAGTAGATACTGATAACGTAAAAGATGGAAAAATTACTGTAAAAGTAAATAAAGTAAAAGAATCAATTTATAAAGGAATGAATTCAGGAGTTTTAGCAAGTTTATCATCATTAGTAGCTAAAGATGGAGTAAAATCAGTAGATTTTGCCTATACAAATTCTAAAGGTGAAAAAGTAACAACTACAGTAGGTAAAACAATAAATATTGAAGAAATTGTAAATTGGTTTGATGAAAATGCTGAAACAATCTTTGGTAAAAAACTAGAAGACTTAAAAACATATGATTTAGTAGGTAAAGAATTTACAGTAACTATCAACTTAGATGAAGATAAAGAAAAAAGTTATGTATCTAAAAAGAATTTATTAGAAAATGAAACTTATACAATTAACTTTACTGGAGAAAAAGAAACAGTAAATACAGATGAATTAGTTCAAAAAGCGATGAATAAATTAAGCGCAAAAGATGTATTTACTTTAAGTGAATTAAAAGACGGAACTGTAACTGCAACAGTAAAAGATGTTGATACTAAAATCGTTACAGGTATGAATTCTGGTATTATTGATGCATTACAAGAATTAATGGAAAATGCAGATATCGCATCTATTACTTTTGGATATAAAGATGCTAATGTTCAAGCTTTTGAACTAACAAAAGAAACAGAATATGATGATATACTTACTTGGTATGAAGAAAATGCTAAATTTATATTTGGTGAAAAAGACATTAATAGTTTAACAATGAATGATGTTATAAATAAAGAATTTACAGTAACAATCAATCTACAAGATTATGCTCAAAAAGATGCAGCTAATCCTACACAATATACTGTTAAAATTGAAGCTACAAAATATGATGTAACTTTTGATTATAATGGTGCTGATAATCAAGAAGATAAAACTACTGTTTCAGTAGAGGATGGTAAAACAGTAACTAAACCAGATGATCCAACAAGAGAAGGCCATATATTTGATGATTGGTATATAACAGGAAATGGTGGTAAAGAAGAAAAGTTTAATTTTGATACAAAAATTAAGAAAGATACTGAATTAAAAGCACATTGGAAATTAGATATCAAAGAAGCAGATTATATCTTAGATGCAAGTAAATCAGATAACGGTACTTTTGAATCAGTATATGATACAAATACAAGTACAGTTACTGTAACTATTACAGACCCAACTAAAAAGTTAGAAGATTTAAAACTTGCTGAAGATATTAAAGATTTAGTAGAAAAAGAAGAAGTAGTAAGTGTTACTATGACTTATAATAATAACGAAACAACTTTTACTAGCGAAACTGGAAATTTAGATGAAGAAATTAATGACTTCTTAAATAAAGTAATTTCAGAAGAAATGACAACTCGTGCTAAAAGAGAAGTATCTGATACTAATTTAAAAAAATTAGATGAAAAAGAAATTGATGTTAGAGTAGTTGTTAAATCTGAACTTGATAATGAAGTTAGTGAAACAGAAGAAATTGACTATACAATAAAATTTGAAATTTTAACACATAAAGTAACATTTAATTATAATGATGATACTACAGGATCTAAAACAGTTACTGTAGATAATAAAGGAAAAGTAGAAAAAAAAGCTGACTTAGAAAATCCTACACGAGCAGGTTACAGATTTGATGGTTGGTATAATGGTCAAGACAAATTCACTTTTGACGAAGAAATAACAGAAGATACTGTATTGGAGGCAAAATGGATTAAACAACATACGGTAACATTTAATTATAATGGTGGTAGTGAAGGACAAAAACAAGTTACTGTTGATGAGAATAGTAAGTTAAGTGAAAATAGTTATACTCCAGAACATAGAGATGGTTATAGATTTGATGGATGGTATAATGATCAAAATAAATTTAATTTTGATACACCTATAACAAGCGATCTTAATTTAACAGCACATTGGACTTCTGTCTTAACAGCAGCAGAAAAACAAGCAATTGATGAGGCTTCACAAAATGCACTTAATAGTATGAAAAAAGAAATTATTGAAGTTAGTGTAGATAAAGTTAATCATACTATAACAATTAAAAAAGTTAAAGAAGGAAACATAAAACTTTATAGTACGCTAAGTGGACAAGGTCTTCGCGAATCTTTACATAATTATCTAAGTAATCAATATATTAAATCTATTAAGTTTTATCTTGATGATAGCGAAAAGGCAGAAATTACAGCTGAAATGGTTAAAGATACAAGCACTATGTTTGATTATATTGATCAGTTCTTAGATCCGTTTATGGAAGCAACAGGAATAGACAATCCATTAAAAATGACTTTTGATGATTTAACAAAAATTAAAGGAAAAATAAAAGTTAAGATAATCTTAGCAAATGATAAGTCATTTGAAGATGAGGCAGATTCTGAATATACATTTGTATTTACAAGTAATTAAAAATAAGAAATAAAAACACATAAGTTTAAAGTTAAACTTGTGTGTTTTTTCATCTAGTAGAGAGATAAAAATCATATAAATAAAAAAATTCTGTTAATCATTAGTTAAAAATTCACCGATTTATAATATAGATAACAAACAAAGGAGAACTTTATTTGTGGGAGCGTTGTAAATGATGAAATCTAAAAAGTAAGAGTCAAGATAAACTCGCTTTTAACCTTTCATCTCGTTCTCTTAAAACTTGTCCTAACTATTTTTGATTATCTATTTCCTTCAATTTTTTTTGTTTCATAGAAGATATTATAGTATTTAATTTTTATAACTTTAGTTAAAACATTTTAGTAGATAATTATCTCTGTTCATTTATATATTTGTTTAATTGAATTATTTTTATCTAAAGGAACGAATGCATTTTAATCAATAATCAATATCTACATAAATTTGAACAAAATAGTAACGATTCAATAAATCTATTAAATATAAAAACTCTAAATAAAGAAATGATTAAAAAACAAAAGTATTTAATCAAAATTATTCTAATCATAAAAGTCCTTGTTCTATGGAAGGTCATATATCAAATAAATATGCAAAATTTATCACTTCTAGACCTCGTGCTTATTTCTTAGATTGATTAGTACTCAATTACTTAATATGAAAGCAAATAATATTAAACTTACTAAAGAAATATATCACAAGTTTAAAATAGGTGAATCAATCTAAAATGCACAGATAAGTGTAATACATAGTAAAAAGCATATTTTCATAATAACGTACACTTCTTTTTATGTTATTTAAATAAATAGTCGTAATTTGCAATAAATTATCTTGTTAAAATGATTTTTTTATGTTATTATAGCTATGATAGAGAATAAAATAGGTGGTGGTTATATGGAGATAAAAAAAGGAATATCTCAAATGGCAGAATATCCTAACGTTGAAATTAACTATGTAATGTCTAGAGATGGAAAAATGCATTATGTATTAAAAGAAGGAGAATTAGAAAATGGTTGCATTATTGCAACACTTGATCCAAAGCATGCAATAGATGAAACAAATCCTAGTACTACAGTGGGAGTTTTTTCTAGTGAAGGAGATATTATAATAGACTTTAACAAAAAGAGTATTAAAAGTATAGATGATGATTTAGTATTAGTAGAAAATAGTAAATTATCTACACCTGAGGTTGTTGGTATTATTGGTAAAGAAGATGATCCTAATATAAGTAAAACAGTAAATGAAGCTAAAGAACGTATTACACAAGATATGAAGGATGATATGGGAGAGCAAGGGGAAATAATATTCTGTAATCCATATTCAGAAGCTAATGTTTATAGGGTTGATAGATATAATCATAGCTTAGGTTTAGATAGTAGTTATATTGGTAAAAACGAAAAGGGTCTTTATTTCCATACTAATGATATTAATAGTGAAACAATGTTTAAAGAAGTAGATGACTTCCATAAAAAAGAAGATTTACAAGAAACTTCAGAAGAGGTAAAATTAGATATTAACTCTGGTGCTTTGAATAATTTTGCTGTTTCAGATCAAGACCTAGAAGATGTAAAACAACAGAGTGATGAAGACATGCCAATTACGCCTGATGAAGTAGAAGAAACAAAAGAAACTGATCAAGATACTGATTCAATTGAAAGTCCAAGTCAAGTATTTACACCACCTTTAGATGAAGAAGATGAGAAAGATAATCAAGATGATTCAGATGATGATATTGAAGAAGATTCTGATGAGGTTAGTTCCGACGAATCAGATAATATAAAAGCTGATTCAGAAGAAGACGAATCTGATGATATGATTGAAGATACATCTTTAGAACAGGAAGAAGACCAAGATGATAAGTCATCTTTAAATGAAGAAACACCAGAAGATGATGAAGGAGAAGAAATGCAAAAACTGTCCTTTGAAGATGACGATGATGATAACGATGATGATGATATCGATAACAAAGAGGAAAAATATTCAGATAATAATGAAATCTTAGATAATGCTATTGAAGTTATTAATAAAATGATAAAAGAAACTAATAAATTAAACAAAAGAATTATAGAATTAGAGGATCAATTAAAAGAAAAAGAAGAAATCATTAAAGAATCAGAATCTAAGAGAGACGAATTGAATGAAATCTTAGATAAAGCTAATGAAGTATTAGAAGAAATAAAATAGGTTTGACCTATTTTATTTCATATATAAAGATAATAGGTGATAATTATGGATTATGATATCGATAAATTAGTTGCTAATTTAGACTTTAATAAAAACCACTTTGTTGATTGTGGTAACGGACTACTTTTAACAAATTTTGAGATTGAAGTATTAAATAAATATAAAATCGATTATAAAACTAAACCAACTTTAAAAAATCTTTTATTTCAAATAGAACAAGTTTTAAATGACGGTATTGATGAAGATTTAGACGATTTAGATCAAGTTTCTAAATCAATAGCAGAAAGAGATTATTATTTAAACTCTAATAAATAAAAATAATGAAATAATATCGTTTATTTGATATAATTATTTTGGAGTGTGAAAATATGATATATTTAGACTATGCAGCAACAACTCCCGTAAATGAGGAAGTATTAAATACCTTTTATAAGGTTACAAAAGATTATATTGGTAATCCTAATTCACTACATAAATTAGGGTTGAAATCAAAAGAAATTATAGAAGCAGCAACTAAACAAATAGCGAACTTACTCCATGTTAAAGAAAGTGAAATTATTTATACAAGTGGAGCTAGTGAATCTAATAATACTGCGATTAAAGGAATTTGTCTCAAATATAAGAATAGAGGAAAGCATATTATTACTACTAAATTAGAACATTCTTCAGTTACGGCGCCTCTTTCTTATTTGCAAGCACAAGGTTATGAAGTAGATTTTGTAAAATTAGATGAATATGGTCGAGTAGATTTAGATAATTTAAGAAGTCTTATTCGTGATGATACAATATTAGTAAGTATTGCTAGTGTTAATAGTGAAGTAGGAGTAATCCAACCAATTGAAGAAATTGCTAAAATATTAAAAGATTACCCTAAATTATATTTTCATAGTGATATTACGCAAGCTTTAGGAAAAATAAATATTAATTTACAAGATGTTGATTTAGCTTCTTTTTCGGCTCAAAAAATATATGGAATTAAAGGAATTGGATGCTTAATAAAAAAAGAATCTATTAAAATAGAACCATTAATCCATGGTGGAAAGTCAACTACTATTTATAGAAGTGGAACTCCAGCTGTTTCTTTAATTGTATCTTTAGCTAAAGCCATTAGATTAATTGAAGAAAAAAAGAAAGAAAATTATACATATTTATTAGAATTAAATACATATTTAAAAGAACGACTTGCTACTATTAATGATATACATATTAATAGTAATAAGTATTGTAGTCCTTATATTTTGAATTTTAGTATTCCGTTCCTAAAATCTGAGACTATGCTTCATGCTTTGGAACAAGATGATATTTTTATATCAACTCAAACTGCTTGTTCTACTGGTTCAAAATCAACTGCAGTTTATGAAATAACAAAACAAGAAAAATATGCTAATTCAACAATTAGAGTCAGTATGAGTCATTTAACAACAAAAGAGGAACTAGATATATTTATAAAAAAACTAACGGAAAATATAGAAAGGTTAAAGATATTTAGTGAGAGTCATTAAAATTACTGCTATTTGGTGTAGTGCTTGCTTGATTATGAATCAAGTATGGATGCGAATCTTAAAAAAATATGACATAGAAACTGTTGAATTAGATTTAGATATGGATATGGAAGAAGTAGAAAAATATAATCCTGGTAATATTTTACCAGTATTTATATTTGAAAAAAATAACCAAGAAATAAAACGAGTAGTAGGGGAACTAAAAGAAAGTGAAATGATTAAAATTATTGAGGAGTTAGGCTATCATGAAAAAGAGTCTTAAAATAATAGTATTAATTTTTCTTATAAATATTGTATGTTTAATCAATGTTTCTGCTAAAGAAACAGTTAAATTATATTTTTTTCATGGTGATGGTTGTCCACATTGTCATGAAGAATCTTTATTTCTAAAAGATATTCAAAAAAAGTATCATAATGATTTAAAAATTGTTAAATATGAAGTTTGGTATAATGAAAATAATCAAAAATTATTAGAAAAAGTTAAAAATAAAATGGATATTAATAATAATGGAGTACCAGTTACTATCATAGGATCAACCTTTTTTATTGGTTATAGTGAAGATTATAATCAAAAAATGCAAAGAGCGATTAATTATTATATTAATAATCAAAATAAATATGAAGATATTGTAGGAAAAATAAAAGCAGGAACGTATACCAATAAGAAAGTAATTGATTATTTTGCTAAAGAAGATACACAAACAGATAAAAATACAACTCTTAACGTACCCTTTATAGGTAAGATTAATTTAAAAAATGTATCTATCGGTGTCGCTTCTGTAACAATTGGTTTAGTAGATGGTTTTAATCCTTGTGCCATGTGGGTATTGTTATTTTTAATTAGTATGCTAATTGGTATGAAAAATAAGCGTCGCATGTGGATTTTGGGTATTAGTTTTTTAGTAACTTCAGGATTAGTATATATGATTATTATGTTGTCATGGCTAAATATAGTTGTTAGCATTACAGCATCAATTATTATGCGAAATATAATTGCTGTAGTGGCAATAATAGGAGCACTTATTAACCTAAATAGCTTTAGAAAAGCTGATGATAGTGGTTGCCAAGTAGTAGATGCAAAAAAAAGAAAGAAAATATTTTCTAAAATAAAAAAGTATACCACTGAAAAAAGATTTATATTAGCATTAATGGGTATTATTTTTCTAGCTATTAGTGTTAATGTTATAGAACTAGCATGTTCTGCAGGTTTACCTTTAGTATTTACACAAATTTTAGCTCTTAATAATATTACAGGAATAAAAGCGTTTTTGTATACATTAGTTTATATATTTTTCTTTTTAGCTGATGACATTATTATTTTTGTAATCGCGATGATGACAGCTAAAATAACAGGTATTTCTACTAAGTACAATAAGTATTCGCATCTAATAGGTGGAATTATTATGTTGTTAATTGGAATTTTATTAATTTTAAAGCCGGAATGGTTAATGTTTAATTTTAGTTAATTATGTCTAGTAATAAATTAATATTTGTTATATAATAAATATAGAATAGAGGGTGTGTATATGGAAAATAAGATAGTAATAGTTAATTATGATCAAGAAGAGGAAGAAGTAGAATTAGTAACATATTTAAATACTAAGGATAGTGCAAATCAGTATATTGTTTATACTAAAAATGAAAAACAAGAAAATGGAGATGTAGTTATTTATATTTCAAAACTAATTGAAGAAGATAATGTTAAGAAGATTATAGAAATTAAAGACGAAGAAGAATGGAAAAATGTTCAGACATTATTAAAAGAAATTGCTAATGCATAGATAAAAAGGGGTGGTAATTATGACATATCAGAATTTTAATCATAATGATGCTATAGACTCTATAAAAGCAAATTTGTTCGATATATATGAAGAGCAAGAACGCATTATTGGAGGCTTGACTGACGAAGAGTTAAAGCAACGACAAATAAATGATTTTATACGTATTAAAGATACAGCAGTTAACTTAATAGATGCTATTGAAAATTTGTATATTAATAATTATTCACAAGTATCTAATATTCCAGTTACTGATGAAATTACTAATAATCAAGACATTCAAACTAATGAATCTAACAGTCCAGTTGTAGATAATAATTTAGGTGAAGTAAATAATGATATCGTAAATGAAACAGAAAATATTCAAAATGATAATCCCGTATTAGTAAATGTTGACGATTCATATCAGGAACCAAATAACCAAGAAGTACCAGATATTGCTCAACCAGAAGTTGACTCTCAAGTTAATGATATAGAAAACGTTACCATAGATCCAGCACTAGAAATTTCAAATACTGAAAGTGAAGATACTGATGATGATGATGGTACGATTGAAGAAATGACGATACCAATCAATATAGAAGAAGAACCAACTGATAATCAAGATGAAGATTCAAATATTAATGTTATTGACAATAATATGGTCAATGAAGAAATGGAAACTCCAGTTGAAGTTGATATAAACAATAATAGAAATTTATTTTATTTAGACGATAGAAATGGTCGAAAACCAAACTTTGCTTATGTACCACAAATACTATTAGATAGAATTAAGCAAAATGGAGTTAGAGAAACGACCATGGATATGAGTTCAGACAAAGATAGTAATAAATTTTACAAAGAGGATAAAGAAAAACCAAAAGGAATAATTGTTAGAAATGATCAATATATAAAATTAGCATTATCAAGATATCGCCAAGAAGGTGTTATAAGAGATGCAAAAATGTATAGAATAGAACAAGCAAAAGCATCTAGAATAAAGTTAGAACAAGAACAGAATGATATTACTTTAAATATTGCCTAGTAGGAGGAATTTATGGATAATAAAAATGAAAATACAGAAGTAATTAATGGTACCAATACAATTACACAAGTTTCAAATTCTCCGGCTATTACTATTGTTAATTCAGATCCTAATATTGAAACCATAAGCGTTGATCAAAATGGTGAAGTTGATCCTATTTCCATTGAATATAATAATTATAGAAATGATCTTAATAATATATATACTACTACCAAAGAAGAAAATTCTATGACCTCTGAATTTATTGTAAGTAATGGTAAATGTATCCATACACTAACTATTAGACAATTAGATGGATCTAGGAACGTTGCTTTAACAAAAGAATTTGATTATACTGAAAGCTTTAAAAATAATTTTTTACCATCTATGATTGAAGATTATAATAAATATAATTCAGTTTTTGATTCTAATATAATTATAGGTGAAAACTCATTAGTTACACTTATGATTAAAACAAAAGAAAATGATACTCTATCTATTAAAAATATAGATGTTGATTTATCTAGTAAATTAAATGATATAATTTATTTAAAAAATGTTAATAATATGAACTTAAAAGACAGTAAAGATTTATTAGATACTATTAATAATAGAGGTATTGGAAATACTTGGATTATTATTTTAACAACTTTATTAATTAGTATGACTTTAGTGGGAACTATATTTTTTACAATTATGTCTCATAGATAAAACATCTTTGGATGTTTTTTTGTTTTGTAAAGAAAAACTTAATCTGTTAAGAATGAAAATGAATTGTTTTAATAAATTACTTGATATGATATAATACTATTAATTTAATTATGTACCCAACAAGATAGAGGTGTAAAATATGAAATTAGAAGTAAATAATTTAAATAAGTCATATGGTAAAAAACAAATTTTAAAAGATATTTCTTTTACTTTTGAGGATGGGAAAATTTATGGTTTAATTGGAAGAAATGGAGCCGGAAAAACAACTTTTTTCAATTGTATAAATAATGATGTAGATATTGATTCAGGTTCTTTTAATTTAATTGAAAATAATCAGAAAAAAAATTTACAAGTCTTTGATATTGGATATATTCAATCAACACCTATAGTTCCTGAATTTTTAACAGGGAAAGAGTTTTTACAATTCTTTTTAGAAATAAATAAAGATAGAATAACTGATAAGAAAGATTTAGACGATTATTTTGACTTAGTAAAACTAACTAAAGAAGATCAAGATAAACTCTTAAAAGAATATTCTCATGGAATGAAAAATAAGATTCAAATGTTAGTTAATTTTATTGCTAATAATAAAATATTACTTTTAGATGAACCATTAACTTCTTTAGATATTGTTGTTCAAGATGATATGAAAAAACTATTTAAAAAAATGAAAAAAGACCATATTATTATTTTTTCAACTCATATTTTAGAATTAGCCTTAGATTTATGTGATGAAATTATTATTCTAAATAATCAAAAATTGGAATTAATTGAAAAGAAAAATTTAAATACAAAATCTTATAAAGATAAAATAATAAAGACATTGAAGGATTCTAAAAATGATTAATACTTTAAAAGTATCATTTAAAATAGATTTTAATTATGCAATTAATTCCTTTATATATCGTATTAAAAAAACGCCAATATTAAAAAACATTATAACTGCAAATTTATATAATAAAGAAGGTTTTAAAACTTTTGTTAGAATTTTAGCTATAATTTGTACTAGTTTGAAAGTAATATTTTTTCGTTACATTTATTTTTTCATAATCTTATATATTGCTCGATTAATTAGTAAAGATGTAGCAGCAGCATTTTTACATATATATTTTGTATTCTGTCTAATAGGAATGTTTATTAATACCTTTATTATGACTACAAGTAGAAAAAGATATATTTCCATTATGTTATTTAATATGAATGCTAAAAAGTTTATACTAAGTCATTATTTATTAAATTCTTGTTCTAATTTAATTTTAAATACTCTTTTTTTAATCTTTATTGGACAAAAATTACATATACCATTATATTTATGTATAATTATAAGTTTATTTAGTTTATTTAGTAAAAATATTGGAGAAGCTTTAAGTGTTGGTTATTATCGAAAGAATAAGGTACGTTTATTAACTGATAAATTATATTATTTGATTATAATTGTTGGCTTATTAATCAGTTTATTACCATTTTTGAATATTTATTTTGATTATAAATTTATTATTGTCATGACTATTATTTGTTTTGTTATAACTATTCCTAGTTTTATATATTTATTTAGTGTTAACGATTATAAACTAATTTATAAAAAAATTAATTCACTTAATTCTTTATATAATACTGACACTACAGAACAAAATTATCGCCAATTATTAGTTAATATAAATGAAAAAGATATTGAAATATCTCCAAATAAATTAAAAGGTAAATCAGGGTATGATTTATTTAATACAATTTTTTTTGAAAGACATAGATATATCTTACTTAGAAGTGCCAAAATATATGCAATTATTATATCTTTACTAATTGGTATTACTATTTTTGTAGTAATAAAATTTCCTAATTATCAATCAATAATAAAAAGTTTCTTAACTAATCATTTAGGTCTATTAGTCTTCGTTATGTATTTTATAAATAGAGGAGCAATTGTTACTCAAGCTATGTTTTTAAATTGTGATCATTCAATGTTAAGTTTCAATTTTTATAAAGAACCTGAAGCAATATTAGAATTATTTAAAAAACGATTAATAACTTTAATAAAAGTAAATTTAGTTCCTGTTATTCCGATAGCGTTAGGTTTACCGATAATTTTATTATTAATAGGAAAACTAGATTATAGTTATATCGGTATAATACTTTTTCCAATTTGTTTAAGTGTTTTCTTTTCCATTCATTATTTAGTTATTTATTATTTATTACAACCATATAGTAAAGATATGAAAATGAAAAGTCCTATGTATTCTATGGTTAGTTTCCTTACTTATGTTGTTTGTTATTTTTGTGCTAAACTTAATTTTAATGCTACAATATTTTGTGTTTTATGTATAATATTCACTATATTATATACTGTTATTTCGTTAAGATTAGTATTTAAAAAGGCACCATATACATTTAAAATAAAATAATTAATTATAGTAATATTATGCAATTATATACATAAATTTTAGTGTAAGTAGTGAAGTGATGTAAATTGACTAATATTAATAATTATGATACTATATCTTTAGTTTATGTTTAATTTAACATAATCAAAATGAGGTGAATTATTTTGAAAAAATCAAAAGTAGTCAGTGCTACATTATCACTATTAGGGATAATTATGATTGTTATTGGCGTAGTACTACAAAATGATATTTCTAATAAAAGCACATTAATAAAACAAAATGAAGATAAGGTTAATGTTGTAAATATGTCTTCCTCAAATCGTGTTACTAAAACTAAGGTTATTGAAAATAGTCCTATTAATGATACTATTAATGTAAAAGTAGAGGAAGTATCTATGGAAGAAA
Organism: uncultured Bacilli bacterium; assembly: GCA_947631155.1. Lineage (GTDB taxonomy): Bacteria > Bacillota_I > Bacilli_A > RF39 > UBA660 > UMGS995. Next base: position 40,078 of record CANRKG010000009.1, on the reverse strand, counting down.
CTCCGCAGGCAGAATATATTCCTCCACGTATAGAAGTTTATGCCGGAATGACAATTGATGAATTATCTGCAAAGCTAGATAAAAATTTAGGAGTAGGATATATTGCTGGAAAAGGTAGATTAATCGCTACAAAATCGCTTGAATTAGGTGTTGATCCTTATGTTGCTACTGCAATTATATTACATGAAACAGGTTGCAAATCTAATTGTAGTGCCCTAGTTATTAATTGTAATAATGTAGGTGGTCAAAAAGGTGGACCTAGTTGTGGTGGTGGAAGTTATAAAGCATATGCTACAATTGATGATGGAATAGTTGGACATATTCAAAACTTATATAATAATTACTATTCTAAAGGATATAATACTATCGCAACCATTGGACCTAGATATGCTGAAAGTGGAACTTGGGTATCTAAAATTAATTGGTATGTTAATCAAATAAGTGCTAGTTAATAATTTTAACAAAATCTTAATAATGGCATATAACATAGTGTAAAGTTGACATTTTAGCAATTTTATGGTATAATGTATTTGTAATTGATGGCACATTATTCTAGTCAATTACTTTATTATGAAGGTGGGACTAAAAGACCACTAAAAAGCAAATCTGTGAAACCTTTGGTGTTTGCTTCTTACGCCCAGTTTGGGGTGGATGCTGAGGGGTAAGATTATTGGGCGCTCGTAATGGCATACGACAAACGACCCAATATATCGTGGAGACCTACGCTTGTGGTAAGCCTATACGTGTATACTGATGGACTTATTACGACTTAGGATTAAACCCATATGTGGCGAAAGTTATGTATGGTGTAGCTTGTCTTGAGTGAAGACTTTGGGATAAATGATCGTATCTATTTATTTCGGCCAAATGAATAGAATATGCGTTTTGAAATTATCTTTGCAAAAGAGAACTAGTAATAAAGTGTGGTGGGGAAATCTCCTAGAGTGCTATTGATATAGGATTGCAGTGGGTACTAAGTGGCAATCAAGTCATATGTTTGGTAACGACATATTAATTTCTTGAAAGGGGAACCGCTTATTTGGTAACGAATAAGCAGAAATTAGGGAAATCCTACTTGACCTAAGGCTCAAAGTTTACTATATTAATCGCCATTAATTATTAATAAGTATATTGAAATCATCTAAATATTTAGATGATTTTTTTAGTAAATAATTGATTTATAAAATAAACAATAGTATTATATTATTAAGAAAATGATTAAAAATGGTGATATAAATGTTTAAAAAAAAGAATACCATAACAGAATTAGAAAATTTAAAAGTACAGACTCGAAGAAAAGAGAAGATTAAAAAAGAACTAGTCGATAAGAAGTGGATTACTAAAATTATTTTAATTTCTTTTGCCTTATCATTTAGTATGTCATTTATTTCAGAATCAACTGTTCCAAATCTTAATTTAGTTGGAGGAATCCTCGTTGCTTTAGTCTTTATTACTTTAGGAATTATATTTGATATTATAGGCGTTAGTGTTACAGCAGCATCTCCTAAAATTTTTCATTCTATGAATGCGAGAAAAGTACGTGGTGCTAATGTAGCAGTTAAGTTCAAAAAGAATAGTGAAAAAGTGTCTTCATTTTGTTGTGATGTAGTTGGAGATATTTGTGGTGTCGTTTCTGGAGGTACTTGTGTAATAATTGCAACCGCTCTATCTAAAGTAGTAGACCTTAACCATTTTGTAATAACCCTAATAGTTACAGCTATAGTTGCATCAATTACGATTGGTGGAAAAGCAATAGGAAAAAGCTTTGCTATTAATAAATGTGATATTATTCTATATGAATTTTCAAAATTAGTTTCATATTTTTATAAATGTAAGTAAGTAATAATATGACATTTTTCTCAAATATAAAAGAGAATAATCTAGAAAAATTTATTCAAAGTCATATTAGTAGTAAAAAATAGCTTTGTATTACCAGGGGGATAAGGTATGAGTAATAAAATGTGGAAAGAATATATTGTATTAGGTGATATAGTTAATATACGTAATACTGATGGTAATTTAGAAAAAAGAAGTTTATTTCCTAATATAAATGAAATCTTGTTTTTAGAAAATAGACTTGCATTTTTAAATGATAAATATAATGAATTATTCGAAACTATATTAAATTCTAATGATATAAATGAAAATGATAAACGAATGTTTAATAGTTTGGTTTTATTATCTGTAATAGCGCTAAATCAAGGAATAAATCTTGCTTTTGACAATATTTCCTTATTAATGAATCTAGCTATTACAGTACCAGCTTATACTATTCCACTAATCTTAAAAGGAAAATTAGATAAAAGTAAATCTAATGAAATAGTAAATGGTGCTTATGCAGTTATTAAATTGTGTGAATTAGAAAAGAATAAATGTTCAAAGCAAATTAATAAATTAATGGCAGAAGAAATAGATGAAAGTGTTATTATTAGAAATAAATTGATAAAAATAGATTCAGATCGTGACTATGAGTATCAATTTTTAGCTAAAGAAGGATTATTAGAAGATTATGGTAAATTAGAGAAAAGTCTAATTAGAAAAAATAAAAGAGATAAGTTAGCTCAGTATTTAGATTTAATAGGTTGTAGTGATGATGAAAAGCTAATTATTCATGATTTAATTAATGAAAATGTTTCTACTTCTTATGTTAAACAAAAGAATTTAAAAAGACATTAACTTGTTTTTTTTCTTTTTTTCTGATAAAATCTTAATAGTTTTGAGGTGGATATATGTTACAAGTAAATAATGTAAGTTTAAAGTTTGGTAAAAGAACTCTATTTGAAGATGTTAATTTAAAATTTACTAATGGTAATTGTTATGGTTTAATTGGTGCTAACGGAAGTGGAAAGTCGACATTTTTAAAAATTTTAGCTAAAGAGATAGACACTACTACTGGTGAAGTTGTTATGACTAAAGGAGAAAGATTATCAATTTTAAAACAAGATCACTATCAATATGATGATATGCGAGTTATAGATGTTGTTATTATGGGTAATGAACGACTATATAAAATTATTGAAGAAAAAAATGAATTGTATTCTCATACTGAATTCAGTGATGAAGATGGAATGAAATTAGCCAACTTAGAAGCTGAATTTATGGATTTAGATGGTTGGAATGCTGAGTCTGATGCTGCAACATTATTAAATAATTTAGGAGTAGCAACAGATCTTCATGAGTTGCTAATGAAAGATATTGCTGTTAAAGATAGGGTAAAAGTATTACTTGCCAGTGCTTTATTTGGTAATCCGGATGTTTTACTTTTAGATGAGCCTACTAATAGTTTAGATATTGAAGCTATTAAATGGTTAGAAGAATTCTTAATTAATTTTAATAATACAGTAATCGTAGTTAGTCATGATCGTCATTTTTTAAATAATGTTTGTACACATATTGTTGATATTGATTATGGAAAAATCAAATTATATATTGGTAATTATGACTTTTGGTATGAATCTTCTGAATTATTACAAAAACAAATGCGTGAATCTAATAAGAAAAAGGAAGATAAAATAAAAGAGTTACAATCCTTTATTGCTAGATTCTCCGCTAATGCCTCTAAGTCTAGACAAGCTACTTCAAGAAAGAAAATGCTTGAAAAAATTGAATTAGATGAGATTGTACCATCATCTCGTAAATATCCTTATATTGATTTTAAAATAGAAAAACCAGCAGGTAAAGAAATCTTAAAAGTAACTTCATTAACTAAAGAAATAGATGGAAAAAAGATTCTAAATAAAGTTTCATTTACTATATTAAAAGGGGATAAAGTAGCTATTATAGCAGAAGATGATTTTGTAAAAACAACTTTATTTAATATATTATGTGGTCAAGATAAAGATTATAAAGGAATGATTGAATGGGGAAAAACTATTAATTATGGATATTTACCACAAGATAATACAGATTATTTTAATACTACTAAAAATATAATCGAATGGATTGGACAATTTTATGATATTAAAGATGAAACCATTTTAAGAGGATTTTTAGGCAGAATGTTATTTTCTGGTGAAGATGTATTCAAAAAAGTTAATGTTTTATCTGGAGGAGAAAAAGCTCGTTGTATGCTATCAAAAATTATGTTAGAAGAACCTAATTTCTTAATTTTAGATGAACCAACCAATCATTTAGATCTAGAAAGTATTACTTCACTAAATAAGGGAATGGAACGTTTTCAAGGAGAAATAATCTTTACAACTAGAGATTATGAATTGAATTCTACTGTTGCTAATAGAATAATAGAAATTAAAAATGACGGTACAATTATTGACCGCAAAAAAACATATGAAGAATACTTAGAAGAAGATAAATAAAACTACAAATAAAAAAGACTACTAGTAGTTTTTTTTAGGTTTTAATTATTTGACCCTTTTCACAACGATTTCCCCATGAATCAATAATTTTTTTATCTTTTTTTACTATTATTACTTCACAGTTATTAGGACATCCGTGACAATAATTACTATTAGTTTTAAAATCACTTTCAGTTATAGTAAAATCAAAATTAATTTCAGGTTCTTTTTTAGAAAGAATCGCTACTCCGATAGCTCCCATTAAATGACCATTAGGATCAGTAATAATTTTAGTGTTTAAAATATCTTCAAAAGCTTTAACAACACCTATATTTTTACTAACACCACCTTGAAAAATAATTGGTTCAAATATTTTTTTTCCTTTAGCTACATTATTAAGATAGTTTAGAGCTACACTTTTACATAATCCCGCAATAATATCTTTTTTTTCATATCCCATTTGAGCTTTATGTACTAAATCACTTTCAGCAAAAACAGTACATCTAGCAGCAATTGGAGTAGGGTTACTACTAGTTAAAGCTATTTTACCAAAATCTTCAACTTCTATGCCTAATCGTTTAGCTTGACTAGACAAGAAAGAACCTGTACCTGCAGCACAAAGAGTATTCATTGCATAGTCAACTACAATTTGGTTATCCAATAATATTATTTTGGAATCTTGTCCTCCAATTTCTATTATAGTTCTAATATTAGGATAAAATGATAAGGTCCCAATAGCATGAGCTGTAATTTCATTTTTAATAAGATTTGCATTTAATATAGTTCCAATTAATTTTCTCGCAGATCCGGTTGTACCAACACCTACAATTTTAATATCATCGCTAATGTTATCTTTAAAATAATTAATAATTTTTTTTACTGCTATAATTGGATTGCCTTCAGTCCAAATATATTTACTTAATAAAATATTATTATTTTCATCTATAATAACTCCTTTTGTAGAAATAGATCCAATATCTATTCCTAAATAACCTTTTTTCATTTAGACTCCTTTCTAATTTTTATTAAATCATAAAAAGCTTCTAATCTTGTATTTAAACCTTCTGTTGAAGTCTCACAATCATATGAGAAAAATATAATAGGAATTTTTTTATCAGCAGCGACTTTTTTTATAATAGGAATAGCTCCTATTTCTGGTGTACATCCAAATGGTTTAGTGTGAATAATTCCATCATATTTTTTCGAAAGTATTAAAGTTCGATAGACATTATCTAGACCATCAGCACCTAGAGAGTATTTACAATATTTTCTAGTTTTAAAAAGCATATATTTCATAATTAGTTTCTTTTTCCATAATAAATAAGATAAATCGGTATATCTTTTGATTTCTATATTCATCTTAGCTAATTGTTCTTCTAAAAAATAACTAGAGAACTTTTCCATTGAAGTATATAATTCCCCAATGATACCAACTTTTAAGCAATTTTTAGGTTTATTAATTTCTAAATGTTTGAATTTTCTTTTATACTTGAAATAATTAAAGGTTAAGGTAATTATGTGATTACATTTTATAAAATCATGTTGCATTTCTACTTTTAATTTCTGAAAACTATTTTTATTTACTTCAAAACCAATTCTTTTTCTGATGATAACATCTATCTTATCCATATAATAAATAAAAAATAAAGTAGTAATCAAGGTATAAATATATCTAAAAAAGGAGAGATTATTATTTAAACTTTTAAAAGTTTTATATAGTTTAAAAATATGAATTTTTCCATGATACATCAATTTTATAAAATCAAATTCATATCCTAAATCTTTAAGAATAGTTTCTTGTACTTCTGCATAATAACGATATCGACAGCCACCACCAGCTTGAACTAAAATATTAGCACCAGACTCTAATGATTCGATAAAGTTACCTAGATTATATTTAAAGGGAATACAAACATCAGTTGGGGAATATTTATTTCCTAATTCTAAAGTCTTTTTAGTAATAGGAGGAGCTTCTTTCACTTCTAAATTAGTTAACTTGGTTAATAGATATTTGATTGGAATAAAATAATCACCTAAATGTGGAAAACTAATTACTTTTTTCATATACATTCTCCTTTTTTTGCTTTAATATATCGATAAAACTTTCTAATCTGGTAATAATTCCAACATCACTATTTAGATTTTCAATAATTAAGGTTAAAATAGGGATGGTTTTAACTTTTCTAGTAGCGAGTTCATTTGCTAAAGAATCAGGTCCACATGGGAAAGAAGAAACAGTAATAATACCATCAACTTTATCTTGATAATAATTAATACTAGCCATTACTTCTTTATTATGAGTCCAGTGAATATCAGTAGAAATTTTACTACATTCATCAGGAATTAACTTATGATTGATACAGTCACTATATAAAATTGTAATGTCGTTGGCTTCTAAAAATTTAATAATAGGTCTTCCTACTAAATCATCATATAAGTTATAAGGATGACCCGCTAATAAAATCTTTAAATTAGGATTATTTAACTTTTTAGCTTGTTCTTCTTCTTTTTGTTTTCTAATTTCTAAACTTTTCTCTTCAGCAAATTTATAAGCTTTATAGGTATTAATATAAGATATTCCAAGTGTCTTTCCTAATTGTAAAAAGGCTAATAGTTCAGTTTGTCCTGAAGTTAAATCAACATTATAATGCAGGATATTAATGTTATCAAATAAATTGTTAACTAAGTCATATAAACAATTAAAATTAGTACATACACCTTCATTTTTAACAATAGAAAATAACCTTGGTATAAAAATAAAATCACATTTATCTTGTAATTCTTTGACATGACCTAAAAATAATTTTAAAGAAAGGCAAGCTTCATCATTAGCTAATGCTTCACCATCAACTAACATTTGTTTATTGCTAATTGAACTTTCAATAACATCAAAATTTAAATACTTAAAAAAGTTTATCCATAAATCTTTATAATAGTAATATAAGAGTGATCTTGGTATACCGATTTTTAGTTTCATAAATTCCTCCTATAAAAGTCTATGTTAAGTCTCTAAAAATATAAAAAAATTATTTCGACAATATCTTAATATATGCGGTATAATATAGATGGTGAAGTAAGATGAAAATAAAGAAATTTATAATTATATTAATTTTAATGTTGCTAGTGGGATTTCCTTATAACGTTTTCGCTCAACAAGATAAAGTAACCTTATCAAAATGCGTTGATGGAGATACAGCAAGATTTTTAATAAATGGAAAGGAATACGTTACTAGATTTTTAGCTATTGATACCCCAGAAACTAAACATCCTAAGAAGAAAAAAGAACCATATGGTCAAGAGGCTAGTGATTACACTTGTAAAAGATTAACAGAAGCTAAAACGATAATTTTAGAATATGATAACAATTCAACTAAGGAAGATAAATATGGTCGAAAACTTGCTTGGGTTTTTGTAGATAATAGTTTACTTCAAAAGGAACTTATAGAGAAAGGGTATGCTAAAACGGCATATTTATATGATGATTATAAATATACAAAATCTTTACAAGAGAAAGAAGAAAAGGCTAAAAATAAAAAAATAGGGGTCTGGTCTACTAATAAAAGCACAACTTATCAATCACAATCTATTTCTATTCAAGAAATTTTTAATAAAATATGGCGTTATATTAGAAAAGAAATAAAAAGTATGTTATAATACAGGGTAAGAGAACTGACTATGTTCTTTCTAAGCAATTATTAAGATAAATAGGAGGAAGTATATGCCAAAGAAAAATAATAAAAAAGTTATTAAGATTGAAATAGATCAAAGTAAAATAATAAAAACAATTCTCATAGTAGCATTTGTTGTAATTATTTGTTTAATTGGTTTTTTTGTATCTAATTCAAAGTCCATTACTTATTCAGATGGGACAGAAACAGCTACAGAAGAAGAACAAAATTTAATTTTAGAGCAAGCTACTAAAGATGCTGGTGAAGTTAGTGATGATGAAAGAACACAACCTAAAGAAATTTCTATTCAAGATTATCTAGATTTATATAAAGCTGATACATATTCAGTAGTATTAATTTCAAGACCAACTTGTCAATACTGTAAGATTGCTACCCCAATATTAGAAAATATTATTTATGAAAGTAAAGTAGAAATAAATTATTTAAATTCTGATAACTTTAGTGAAGAAGATAATAAGACCTTAATTTCATCTGATGATTATTTTGAAAGTGGATATGGAACTCCATTATTACTAATAGTGGGTAAAAATGAAATAAAAGACCAAGTTGCTGGATTAGTTGATAAAGAAACTTATGAATCTTTCTTTATACAATATGGATTTATGGAGTAGATTAGTATGAATGGAATAGTATATAAAAAAGCACTAGAATATAAGGTAAAATATCCTATGACAATTGCCTGGAGATTAAAGAAAAACTGTAAAATTGTGGAACAACATTTAAATCCAGGAGAAAAAGTGCAATATGTTTTTTTGGGGCAGAAGAATGATAATCCCTTAAATATCATCACAACAGCAGTTATTGCTTTAACTAACGAAAGGATTTTAATCGGTAGAAAAAGAGTTGTTATTGGTTATTTCTTAGATTCTATTACGCCAGATATGTTTAATGATTTAAAAATATTTAGTGGTATTATTTGGGGTAAAGTATATTTAGATACTGTTAAAGAGTTTGTAACTCTATCAAATGTAGATAAATCATCTTTAACTGAAATAGAAACTAAAATTACTTCATTTATGATGGAAGAAAAGAAAAAATATGGATATAGACCAAGAGCTAAAGAAAAAACTGACTAATAGGCAGTTTTTTCATATTTAGTTAATCTTTATTGTAAAATAGGAGAAAATATGAAAAAAATATTAAAAATATGTGGAATATTAATTTTATTTTTATTTATGTATAAAGTTATTATTAAATTTTTTATAAATAGACATAGTTATGATTATTCGATTGTGACTAAAAATAATAAATATAAAATTAAAGAAGATTATGAAGATAATAATTATATATTTACTATAAAAGATAAAAAAAATAAAGAGTTTGTTTATCATTACTATCAAGATTTAAATAAACAATCAAAGATAATTACCGATATTATCAGTTATAAAAAGAAAAATTTATATTGTATTGCTCCAGTATTTAATAATGATATTGAAAATATAGTCTGTTTATTAAATAATAAATTAGTTAGTTATCAGTACTTAAAACAAATAAATAATACAGAGATAGATTCTTTTATTAAAAAATTAAATAATAATTCATATAATACAAATAAAATTTTTCAAAAAGAAAATAAAGTTATCAATAATAAGTATAATTTAGATATATATAATAATGTTTCAGATAAATTTCATATTGTTTTATGGAATTATAGTAGAATTTTTTTAATTAACGACAATCATATTAAAAAAGTTGATTTATTAAAAAAAGATGCTTATGAAAATAATTTTTCTATATTAGTTGATAAATATTATATTGTAGTTAATACAGATAATCCTTATTATAATAAATACTTTATAGTTGATATTGAAAAAGGAACTAAAAATATTATTAAAATAAATGATGAAATATCTAAAAAAGTTCATTTTAATGGTATTTACAAAAATAAATTATATTTAACAGATTTAGAAAATAGAAAACAATATTTATTAAATCCAAAAAAGGGACAATTAACGCAAATAGATCCTAAATATTATAATGGAGAAAAACTGCTAAATATTTCAGTTGATGATTTAGTCGGAGAAAAAGCAGATTTTTCTATTAATAAAAAAGAAAATAGTTTTCAAAAAAAATATAATAACTATACTACTAAAAACGGATATATTTATCAAACTATAAACAATAAAAAAATTATTTTATTTAAATTTGATGATTTTAATGAATTGAAAGTAGTAGGTAATACGGTTTTTGGAATAAATAATGATACCTTATATATGTATAGCAATAAAGAAGGTTTAAAGAAAATATTAAGCAATAGGGAGTTAATTTATAATTTTAAAAATATTTATGATATTATCTATGTTAAATAAATTATCATTTATTTTTAAAGATTAATTAGTTAAACCTTTGATTAAAAGATCATTTAATAATAGATATTAATTATTGTATCTATATTTAAAATTTTTCATATAATAAAATAAAGGTATTGCTAAAATACCTTTATTTTGTTATAATTCTATTTGTGATGGGGTCTTAGCCAAGTGGTAAGGCGTGGGTCTGCAACACCCTGATCATCGGTTCAAATCCGTTAGGCCCCTCCAATTTGCGGATGTAGTTTAGTGGTTAGAATACGGCCTTGCCAAGGCTGTGACGGGGATTCGATTTCCCTCATCCGCTCCAATAGTATTTTAACCTTGGTAATTCAAGGTTTTTTATTTTTCTAGGTACTATTTAGGTACTATTTTTATAAATTATCTAATAAATTTACTATGTCATCTTGAATAGAAGGAAAGAGATGTAAGTATGTTCTTTTCATAGTTTCTACAGTATGTCCCATTCTATTAGACATCATTAAGAAAAATTTTGTTGTATCAGTTTCACCACTTTTAATATATTCATTTATTAATAATGAAACATGTGAATGTCTAAATTCGTGAATAGTAATTGGTGTTAAATTTGCTTTACTAAAATAGTAATTTTTCATTCTGTCAATAGTTGCAGGTGCTAGAAATTTTGTATTTCCGAAAACATACCAATTGTCATTATAATCTGTATATTTCATCATTTCTTTTTTATATTCAATAAGGGATTCTTTTAATTTCTTACTAGCTTTTATTGTTCTGTTTATTCCAGTTTTAGTAGAGGTTATTTCTCCTTTACTATGTTTATAATATAATGTCTTATCTACTTTAATTATACCATTATTTAGATCTATATCAGTCCAATTTAATGCTAAAACTTCTCCTTTTCTCATTCCTGTATAATATAAAAATATAAAAAAAGTTTTCCAAGTAATATTATCAATTACCGATATAAATTTATTAAAATCATCTAATGTAATATATCTTAATTTTTCACTATCTTTTAATACTTGATTTTGTTTTCTTTCAAATCTTCCTAATATAGAAAGAGGATTATTTTCTAATCCATAATTTCTCATTGCAAATATTATTATATTATTTAATACATTATAAATTTTATTATTATAATTTAGTGAATATCCTTTTTTTTCTATTGTATCTTTCCAATTTTTAATAATTGGTATTGTTATATCATTTATATATAATTTTTTGAAATAGGGTAATATATGGCTGTTATAAGCATATATATAACTTTCATAGCTTGATAATTTTCTTTTTCGTTTATATTCTTTAAAGAAATCATTAGCAACTAGAATAAATTCCTTTCTTGTAGGATTATCTCGTTTCATTAAAAATAAACGTTCTTCTTCTTGAGCTTCCTTTTTTGTTGCATATCTTTTAGATTTATAGCATTTGTTATTTCCTTCTATGTCTTTTTTATATACTTTAAAATACCATATTCTACCATCTTTAGTAGAATTTTGATCTTTATAAACAGCCATATTATCAACTCCAATCTTTACAATAAATATTATTTTTGTTAAAATTAGAGTATAGAAAAAACAATTGTCTTGTCAGGGACTCTTATTTTTCTATACTATTGACTTCGTATTCGCAGTACGAGGTCTTTTTATTTTATACTTTCCAAATATTTCCACAATTTTGACATACTGCTTTTTTTACAGTTTTATTTTTTATTTTTTTTTCTTTTACCTATAAAAATAGCAGCAAGTAAAGCAGGTATTGTTAAAAATAACCATTTTACAAATATCCACCACCAACCAATGCACAACTACCAAATAATGCCATGATGTTTTGTAACTAATTGACTTTCATTAATTATTTGAATATTAACATTGTTATTTCCACATTTTGGACATGTCATACTATCACTTCCTTTACTTCTTATCTATTTTAAAATACCTGTACTAGCATATTTTAATCAAATTTTATTTAATGTTATATTTTTCTACGATATTCTCTTGCTACTCCTATTATTTTTACAGGTAATTTAGCAATATCGTCTTTTGAATAAAATTTTAAATCATATTCCCCAATATTATATGGTTGCAATAAAATACCTTCATCAGTTTTGGCAACTTTTTTAAAAGTACAATCATCACCATTAATCATAACAGCACAATCATCACCATTATTAAATTCATTTGTACTTTCAAATATAACCGTATCACCGTCAAGATAATTAGGTGTCATAGAATTCCCACTTATTTTTAATCCAAAAAATTTTTTATTGCCTTTAGTCCAATCTTTTGGAATATCAGTATAACCAATAATATTTTCTTGAGCTTCTATAGGTATACCTGCTTTTATTACTCCTAAAATAGGAATTTTTATAACATCTAAATTTATATCCTTAAAATCATCATTTTTATATTTATCATCATCATTATATATAAATAAATCACCAATTAATTTTTCTAGAGAAACATCAAATATTTGAGAAATTTTAATAACATCTTCCATAATAGGAGAACGCGAACCATTTTCCCATTTACCTATAGTAGAATAATCTTTACCAAGTTTTTTACCTAATTCTTCTTGTGTCATATTATTTTGAATTCTTAGATGTTTTAAATTATTTGAAAAATTATTTTCCATAAAATTCTCCTTCCAATTTACATTATAATTCAAATTGCAAAAAAAAACAAGACAAATTGTCAAAAAAGTATTGACACAAGACAAAATGTCTTGTATGATAGATGCAGATAGGAGGTAAAAAATGGAAACAACAAAATTTTTAAAAAGTTTAAGAGCAAGAAAAAGCTATACTCAAGAAGATGTTTCAAAGAAATTATTAGTAACACGAAATACATATATATCATATGAAAATAATCCTTTGAATTGTCCACTTGATATAATTTTTGACATAGTTAAACTATTAAATGGAAATATAGAAGATTTTTTATATGCTTTAAAACAAGACTATATGTCTTATGAAATAAAAAATCAAGAAAAAGAAGGAGATTAAAATATGGAAGATAATATCAAAAAAATACTTACAAAGCTAAGTCAAATTTATGTAAGTATTTTAATAGAAATTGTTTTTTTAGGTTTAATTGCTGGTATGTTATTTAATCATTAAACCTAATATAAAGGTAATAATAGACAATATTATTGAAAATAAATACTTATCAAAAAAATCTTTTAAAAAAGATTTTCTATAGATTTTTATATATTTAAGTCCATTTAAAGTAATAGAATACAAATTTTTTTCCTTTGTATTTAGAATAATAATTAATTGTTCATCTATTAAGAAATCTAAGATTTTATTTAATTCAATATTATCAATATTTAGAGCATTATGAATTACTACACTAGGAATTCCTACATCAGGACATTTATGTATAAATTTTAGTATTTTATATTTTTGATAATTCAAGATAAAACCTCCTTTCAAAGATATTATAGCATAGGAGGTAAATAAAACAATAATCCCTGACAGGATAAGAAAGGAAATAATATATGAAAAATAAAATTGATTCAAGAGAACCAAAAGAAATACTTAAAACAGAATTATATTTAACAGCACCGATGGTAAGAAGAATATTAAATTGTACATATTTAAAAGCACTATCTATCATAAGTGAAGGATTAAAAATAGAAGAAGAAAAAGGTTTATTCATAGTAGAACAAAAACAAAAAGAAATAAGAACAAAGACATTTAAGGAAATGCTTAATTTATAGAAAGGGGTGATAGAAATGAAAGATGAATTAATTGAAGTATTTAATGAACTACCAATTAAAGGAATAGTAACAGTAGCAACAATATTTAATATAGCAGTAATGATATTAGCAATAATCACATTATAGGAGGTAAAAAATGAAAGTACAAAAAGAAAAGGACTCCATCACCACAACAAAGTCCATTGCTTTAAAAAGCACTTATAAAATACTACAAAAATATAATTTTGTCAAGGGGGTAGTGTGATAGTGGAAGAAAAACCAAGTTATTATGCTGTTATACCCGCTAATGTTAGATATGATCCTGATCTTAAAGATAAAGCTAAATTACTTTATGGAGAAATATCAGCATTAAGTAATAAAACTGGAGAATGCTATGCTACTAATAATTATTTTGCTAAATTATTTAAAGTAACACCAGAAACAATATCTAGATTAATTAAAAATCTTAAAGATAAAAATTATATTAGAGTAGTTATTAATTATAAAAAAAACAGTAAAGAGGTTGATTATAGATTAATTAAAATTAGTAATCAATTTATAACTATCCCTAAAAATTATTATAAACAGGAAGGTATTGACGAAAATGTCAATAGGTATTGTCAAAATAATCAAGAGGGTATTGATAAAAAAATCAAAGATAATAATACAAGAAATAATAATAATCCCCCTTATATTCCCCCTAGGGAAACAAAAATAGATTATTTAAAAAAATTTGAAGTATTTTGGAATTTATATCCCAAAAAACAAAATAAAAAGAAAGTTGAAAGTTGGTTTAAGAGAAACAATCCAGATGAAGAACTTATGAAAATAATTTTAGAAAAATTAGAATTGTTCAAAAAAACTGAACAATGGCAGAAAAACAATAAACAATTTGTTCCAATGCCAACAACATGGTTAAATGGTCATCGTTGGGAAGATGAAATAATTTTAGAAAATGATAATGATTTAAGCAATGACATTTCAACAATTAATGGTTATGAGGTGTTGTAGTAATGTATGAAGATATAAATATTGAAGAGCAAATTTTAGGAAATATTTTATTGAAACCTGATTTAATGCTAAGAACAGTAATCTCTAGTGATTGTTTTTTAAATCCGAAAAATAAGTTCATATATGAGCTGTTTCTAAGACAGTTTCAAGATTGTAAGACTATAGACATAGTAACTTTAGCAGAAAATTATAAAACTTTATTTAATGATAAATATCGATCAAAAGAAATAGTACAAAATATGACTCATATGTTATCAAATGCATTACCTATTTCAGATTATGATTACTTTCAAGAAACTTTATTTTCAAGATTTATAAGGTTTAAAATTTTAGAATCAATTAACTTATATAGAACGGAAAAAATAACAACAGATGAGTTACTTTCCAATATTCATAAATATGAGAATATGAGTATTAAAACAAATGATAATAAGTTATCAGCAGAAGAAATTTTTGAACTTATAAACTCTAAAAATAAAAATATTAATTTTAGATTAAAAAAACTATCAGTTTCATCTAATATACAAGAACATGACTTAGTAGTTTTAGCTGCAAGACCAGGAATAGGAAAAACATCATTTATATTAAATCTTATAGAAGATTTATCCTCTACTTATAATTGTATATTATTTAATATGGAAATGGGAGAAAACCAGGTATATCAAAGATTAGTATCAATAAATACCAATGTTCCTATATCTGATTTAACAGCTCCAAAAACGAATTACCAACTTAATACAATAAAAAAAGGATGTAAAAATATTTCAGATAAGAGATTTAAAGTTATTAATAACAGTCAAACAATAAATTCAATAAGGAGAAAGATTATTAACGAATCAAAAAATGGACATGTATTGGTTTTTATCGATTATATAGGATTAGTAAATGCAGTTAATAAGCATAATAATTCATATGAAAAAGTTACAGAAATAGTTAGAGAATTAAGACGTATTAGTTTGGATTATGATTGCACAATATTTTTAGTTAGCCAGTTAAATAGAAATTCTGAAAATAGGGGAAAAAACGATTCAATGCCAAAATTAATAGATTTAAAAGAATCAGGAGAATTAGAGCAATCTGCAACTACAGTATTGTTATTATATGATGAAAATTATGATAAAAATAAATCTAAAAATGAGATAGATATGAAAGTAATTATAGCTAAAAATAGAAATGGAAAAGTTGGAATTGTACCAATTACATATAACAAAGAAAAACAAAGATATGATGAGCAAAAGGATATAATAAAGGATCCCAATTATTGGAGAAAGGAGACACTATGACACCTAAAATAGATCACCAACAGTTAGAAAAACTAATATCACAATTAAAAGTATCTAAAATACCTAGTACGGTAATTTTATCTATGCTTAGCATATCAAGTTTAGTTGAAATAAATGTAGTTCAATATAATTGTTTACTATTTATTATTAAAAATTAAATAAATAAAAGTATTAATATAAGATTTTGAGGAGTGATATTAAATGTTAAAAAAAATAAAACAAGTAATAAAAAAACCAAAACAAAAGAAAAATACGATAAATTTAAAATATCAATCATCTTTAGAAGAAAACATTAAACAAAAAGATGAAATAATAGAACTACAAAAAAAAATAATAACATTACAAGAAGATAATGTCATTTACCAGAAAGTAATTATAGAAGAATTAAAAAAAGATATTGTCAAAGAAAAATTAAAATATAAAAAATTAAAAGAAAACAAATAATTAGTAAAAGTAAAGAATATTTCACTTAAATAATTACAAAAATCAGATAGAAAATTTAGAAAGCAATATTAGAAAGGAGATATAAAATGTTTTTTGTAAAAGTAAGCAAGTATAATAAATTAAATGAACAAAAAAAAGAATTAGAAAATCAAAAATCAATTTTGCAAAACAGATGTGAGCTTTTAGAAAATCGTAATTATGAATTAGACAAATATGCTAAACATTTACATGAACGATATAGAAAAAGCAATAGTTCTAAAGGCGGATTAACAAAACAGAATAATTACTTAAATCAGAAAAAAAAGCAGATGGATCATGATATTAAAATTTTACAGAGAAATCTAGAGATAGAACAAAAAAATTCACAATTAAAAGAAAATACAATACTGAAAATGACTAGAGATAATAATAAATTAGTCAAAGAAATTACACAACTTCAAGGAATAGTAGATAATTTAAATAAATTGATTCAGAAGAAAATGAAACCAGGACCAACAGCAATTGATATTATGAATTATGATAGAAAGTATCCCATAAAAAAATAAGTTTATTAGGAGGAATAAGATAATGAAAAAAGTAAAAATAATAGTAATAATTTTATTAGTAATATTAGGGGTAACAGGTTGTGCTTTTGAAAGAGATTCAGATGTAGCTTCTTATAACGTAAGTAAAGAAGCTGATAGTTTTAGAGTAAAGAGAAGAATAGTATTTATTAATTTAAGAAGTGATAGCTATTTATTTGAAATTACAGGTAATTGTTCTATTGAAACAGATACTACTGATAAGCAATTAGAAGTAATTTGTAAAGTAGGAGAAGATAAATATCAAAAGCATTTTTTAAGGTTATCAGATGAAACTACTTATACAGTTGAGCAATTAGAATATAGTGAAGTATCTAAATATGATTATGAAATAGTATTTAAACCAGAAAGTATTATACCAATAAAAATCGAAACAGAAGTAGGTGGTAAATAATGTTTCAAAGAAAACCAAAAGAATATAAAGGAACAACAATATATATGACAAAATATGAAGATATAGAAATAGAAAAATATTTAGATATATTAGTAAGAAACGTAGAAAATTATGTAAGGCAGAAAGGAATTATGCCAGAAAAAATAAGGTTAGGATATCAGAATTATAATAGAATTTTAGATCACAATAAAAATCTTATAGAACATAAAGGGGATAAATATTATACGTTTGGGGTTGAAATAGAAGTATGAAAGTAAAGTATATTTTAATTTTTATATTCAATATTATTTTGATATTTTTATTATTCTTAGCACCATATTTTATAGATTTAATTAAAAAAGAAAAATGTTTAAACACACCTTTTAGTGAAATGAAAGAGATAGATTATTGTAAGGAGTATTGGAATAATGAAAAATAAAGAAATAACAATTTATGAATTAATAGGACTTATTAAAAATAATAAAGCGCCTTATGAAATAATATATCAAGGAACTAAATATTATATAGATGAATTAGAAAACTATTACAGAGCAGAAGATAAAACACCATTATTTGAACAAATTTTTAATAATTACAATGATTATGAAGCTTTGCAAGAAAAAGTTGAAATTCTACCAGAAGAAAATGAAGAGTGGGAAGATATAGAAGATATTACATTAAATGGTGAAACTGTTGGATATGGTATTTTAAAAGAATGGTTAGATTTTACTCCAAATGATAATGAACAAAAAATATGCTCTTGTATAGAAACATTAGGAATTGTTATGAACAAACTTATTAAAAATCAACGAAAAATAATAGAAAAGTTGGAGAGTAAAGATGTTTTATAAAATTAAAGATAATGTAAATTTACAAGAGCTTAATAAATATGGTTATGAATATGGCAAAACCGATATTATGCAACCTGCTTATATTAAAGAATTAGAATATGGAGATTATATAGCAATTTATCCCGATAATAGAAAAATTTGTGTTTATGTAGAAGATTTTTGTGGTAATAGTTGGAGTAAATTTGTAGATGATTTATTACAAGATTTAAAAGAAGCAAATTTAATAGAAAAGTTGGAGGAAAAATGAAATGATAAATAATCAAACTAGACGAGAAGAATTTAATAGAAGAAGAAATTATAAAGGAACTCAATCATTTTGTGAAGGTTATGAATGCCCAATATTTCAAAATTGTTTAGTAGAAATTAATCAATTTAAAAAAGAAAAACAACAACTTATTTCTTGGCTTGAAGATAAGATAAAAGAAATAGATAAAACAATTCCTTCTGATTTAATATGTGCAATTTCAATGCGAAGCGATAAACTAGCAGAATTGAATGCTTATCAAACAATTTTAAATTTTGTTAATAAAGGTGGTAAAGAATGAATATTTTAACATTTATATTATTGATTATTTTATACATTTCATTGATGTTTGTTGCGACATGGTTTTTGATTATTATCGATGATTTGTTCTTAAATAATACAATACAAAATACATTTTCAAATATTATAAATAAAATTTTAAAAAAAGGTGGTAAAGATGAGTGAAGAAGAAGCAAGAAAAATAGTTGATACAATAAAACAAGAAGAATTTCCATATGCACTAGCAATTGCAAAGGCTTATGAAAAACTACAGCAAGAAAATGAGCATAACAAATATATTTTAAATGAATTTGAAAAGTGGCTTAAATATTGTATTGATAGTGCAAATAAAACTTTAGAAGATAAAGAATTAGATGAAGACACAAAAGGTTATGCATTGGCTAGGAAGCATATGTTAGATGAATGTTTAAATGAATTAAAAAATTTGAAAGAAGGTAAGAAATAATGATTTGGATATATACAATTTTTATACAGATATTTATGTGTTTAGTTTTTGCTACATCAGGAGCAGTAAAAATGTTCTTTTTAGGATTAGAAATTGGAACACTTATTGGACAAGTTATATTTTTTATTAATGAAATAAGGAAGTGATAAATAATGGATTTATGGATAAGAAGTCAGGATAAAGAAAAACTATTAAAAGTAAATGATATAGCAATAGAAATGAATATGATTTATGGATATTTTGATAAAAATACGGAATACGAATTGTTAGGCACTTATAAATCAAAAGAAAGAGCATTAGAAGTATTAGATGAAATACAAAATATACTTAAAAATAATCAATATGGATATAAGGTTGATGGTTTAGGTAAAAAAGTTGATATTATACCTAATCAAATATTTGTTTATGAAATGCCAATGGAACGAACGGCAGAAAATATAGATTTAGAAAACCAATTAGAAGAAAAGGACAAGGTTATTGATGAACTTTATAAATATTTCAATAATTTTGATATTAAAAGTTTGGAAGAACAAGGATTAGGTGTTGAAGTTAAAGAATTTATAATTAATCCATTAGAAATATTACAAAGAGGTAAAAATGAAAAATGACAGGTTATTTATATAAAAATGACAAATTAATTTTGATTGGTTTATGGGAAGATTTAATTAACTTTGTAGAAGAAATAAAAAAATTAAATAATGATTTTATTGATAGAAGAGAATTTAAGGTATTATATGCTGATAAATCAATCGCAAAAAAGTGGATAAGGAAGTGAAGTAAATATGTTAAAAATAAAAGATAATATTGATTTAAAAAAATTAGAAAAGTTTGGATTTAAAATTAAAAATGATAATTGCATTATATCGATTCATTATAATCAAGCATTTTTAGTTGAGAAAGTGGAGAGATAATATGTTTATAGATAAAGGGATAATAGGATTTATATTAGGAATTATATTTTCAATAGTTTTGATAGCTATAATAGGATATAATGCTAGTAAAAAAT
The DNA here is from genome assembly GCA_947631155.1 of uncultured Bacilli bacterium. Lineage (GTDB taxonomy): Bacteria > Bacillota_I > Bacilli_A > RF39 > UBA660 > UMGS995. The sequence goes on along the minus strand of CANRKG010000009.1, from coordinate 19,572 downwards.
AGGAGGGGTTATGACTAACAAAGAATTAAAAATTAAATTAGAAGAATGGATAACCTTATTAGAAAATGATGAAAAGTCTTCTAACACTTTAAAAAAATATAAAACTAATGTAAACAGTTTTATTAATTATTGTGAAGCAAAAGAATTAAATAAAAAAACAGTAAGAGAGTTTAAAAATAAATTGGATCAAGTCGATAAATTTCTTCCAAATACTACTAATAGTTATATTATTGCTATAAATAAGTTTTTAAAATATATTGGTTATGGTGACTTAACAGTAAATATAATTAAGGTCCAAAAAAAATATTCCTTAGAAGAATATATGACGTTAACAGATTATAGAAGATTAAAGAAGTTCACTTTAAATCACGGTGATGAACAATCATATTTTATATTTAGAGTTTTAGGAGAAACTGGGATTCGAATTTCTGAATTGCAATATTTTACTGTTGAAAACCTTAGCAATACTATGATTGTTCAAAATAAAGGAAAAAAAAGGGAAATTATAGTAAAAATAGATTTATTAAGAGATTTAAGAAAATATATTCGGAAATTCAACATAAAAAGAGGTCCAATTTTTCCAAGAAAAAATAATTCATGTGAAACAATAACGGCAAATGCAATATGGAAAAGAATGAAAAAATGGGCTGGACTGGCTCGTATAAAAAAAGAATTAGTTCATCCTCATGCATTCCGCCATTTATTTGCAAGACAATATTTAGAAGCTTATCCAGATGATATTGTGGGCTTAGCAAATTTATTAGGACACAATTCGTTGGATACAACACGAATATATACACAATTAAGTAACAAGGAAAAAGAATTAAAATTGCGAAAAGTAAAATTTTAATATAATAAAAATACATAACAATATACTTGTTAAAAATTAATAAAAAAACAAACAAAAAAATATCAAAACTATTTTGTATATAAAAATTATAAAATAGCTTTATTTTATATAGCTAAAATTGAAATATTAATTAGGAAATATAATTATAGGTTATATTGCCTGAAAAAAAGAGATGAATTATGAAGAAAAAAATAAACGTTATTAGTGCTGACGAAATGCATGAATTAATTTTAAATATGACAGATGAATACTATAAATTATTTCAACTTATGTTTAATCATATTTGTGCTTTTTTAAAAGCAGCAGAAACTTTAGTAAATGAATATAAGGAGGAAAATAATTGTGAAAGTTAATAGTGAAAAGAATGAAATAGTTAGTATTGTAATAGATGAACTACAGAAAAGAAATATTATAAAGAATAATTACTCTACATTTAAAAATACCGAACAAATTTTATTTGATTATCCAAAACTAAAAGAATCAATACAAGATAGAAAAGACCAGATTGAAGAATATAAAAAATATGGGGTACCAGAAAAATCAAAAAGTATAACTTCTATATCACATAATACATTGCATCATGATAAAGAAGATATAATATTTAATTCTATTCAAGGCTTAAATAAAGATATTTATAAAACAGAAGTTGTTATCAAATTTATAGATAATGCTTTACAAAAATTTAAAGATGATCCATATTTTTTGTTAATTAAATTGTACTTCTTTGAACGTAAAACATATGAACAAATTGCTTTTATTTTTGACAATAAGAAAAGATCTAATGAAAAACCTACAGCTATATCTACTATAGCTACAAATAAAAACAGATTAGTAAGAGAACTACAGAAGTATATATTTCCAAATGATTATCTATATCAATTATTAGGGTATTGACAAAATGAAAAAATGCCGAAAATTAGCGCTATTTTAATATGAAAAAACTTGATTTATAATGTATATAATGAAATTAATTTAAAATGATAACTCGATATTGATTCGAGTTTTTTTGTGAGATGATTTTATGAAAAAAAGAAGAAAAAGAAGAAAACATTATGATTGGCCTACTGAGATAGCTAAAGGCAATACAGATAAGTTCTATAACTCTACAGATTTCGATATATGGAGAGAACAAGTATTAGAAAGGGATCATCATGAATGCCAGTTTTTTGCTGGTAAATATGATGATGGTATTCATAAGCCAGATGTTATTAAACCAGTTGTTGCAACAACTGCTCATCATATAATCCCAATAAAACAAAGACCAGACTTATGTTTAGAATTAGATAATGGTGTTGCTCTATCGTTTGAGGCTCATGAGATTATAGAAGATAGATTTAAGTGGAAATTTCAAAAGAAAAAAAAGATTATTACAGAAGAAAAATGGTAATAGTTTTTATCAATATACCCCCGGTCGAAATCTAGACTTATTGTATGCTAAAGGAGAGCGGGTGTGTGGCAAAGACTAAATATATTTCTCGCGCGTACGTGCGCATGAAAGGGGTTGAAAGAAGGTGTAAAAATGGCAAAGTCAAAAAAACAAATGATTAAGGAAGACTTACAAAAGCAACTAAATGATTTGAGAAAACATGGTAAATATTATGATGATTTGGTAGATGAGTATCTATATTTAAGAACAGTCAGAGAAAAACTGAAGACTGATATAAGAAAAAAAGGCGTTAGATATAATTTTGTAAATGGAAATGGAAAAGAGCAAGAAAAACCTAATGAATCAATTGCCAATTTGATAAAAGTTGAACAAATAATGCTAAAAATAATCAATGATTTAGGAATTAATCAGCCATTGTTAGATCCTCTATCTAATATTAAGCCTGAAAAAGAAATCGGTGAGGAACGTGATCTATTGTGAAGAAATAAATTATTATTTAGATTATTATGAAAATAACAAGGAAGAATTTAATGAAGAACGTATTTTACTAATAGAAAATATAGTCAAACCAACATTACTAAGAAGTGACATTTTTTTTGATAAGAAGACTTATTATAATTGTATAAGTTTTGTTGAAAGATGGTATTATAGATTGTTTCCATATCAAAAATTTGTATATGCATTTGTTTTTATGTATGCTGATAATATACCAATTTTTAGAGTTTTTGTAATAGAAGAAGGTCGTGGAAATGGTAAAGATGGTTTTATAGTTCCGTTGTTACATTTTTTTACAACCCAATATTATGGTATAAAGGATTATAATATTGACATTGTTGCAACTTCTGAAAAACAAGCTCAGGATACCTATGATGTTGCTTATAATATTTTAAAAAATAATAAATTAAATTTTGAAAAATATTATGAATGGAATAAGGAACAATTTGAAAATAAAATTACTAATTCTAAATTTAGATATAATACATCTAACGCAACAACGAAAGATGGTAAAAAAACAGGAGCTGTATTATATAATGAATATCATGCTTATCTTACTGAAAAGAGTGTTAAAGTATATCAAGGTGGTTTAGGCAAAGTTCCACATGGTAGAATTTTTATTATAACTTCAAATGGTGATGTAAGAGGTGGACCATTAGATGAATTATTAGATACTTGTAATAAAATTTTGAAAACGGGAAATAATTTATTAAGATACTTTCCTTTTTTGTGTAAATTAAATTCTGAAAAGGATGCTGATAACCAAGAAAAATGGATACATGCTAATCCATCATATAAATATTTACCAGAATTAAGACAAGCAATTATGGATGATTATTTAGAACAAAAAGAAAGACCATCAAAAAGAAGTGAATTTCTTGCAAAAAGAATGAATATCCCACAAGAAAGAGATGATTTGGTCGTTACTTCTTGGGAAAATATTTTAAAAGCATCGTACAAAGATATTGAAAATAAAATAGCTAGAGATTATAAAGTAGAAAAAAATCAAGCAGCTGTTATAGGAATAGATTTCGCTACTTTTAATGATTTTGCTAGTGTAGGAATATTAACAAAAAATAAAGATAATTCAAATGAGTATCAATGGAGATGCAAAACAGTTATATGTTCATCAAATAAATTTTACAAGGATATTAAATTTCCATTTGAAAATATTGGTCAAAAAGGTTTTGATGATTTTATAGTTGTTAATACCCCATCTATTAATGAAGAACTTATTGTAAATTGGGCATTAGAATATTTTAATGATTATGATATAAAGAAAATTATTATGGATAGTTATAGATATAAACTATTAAAAAAAACATTTGAAAAGGTTAACATTTCTGAAGAAAATAGGGATAATCCTACTGGAATAATTAGAATGATTAGATATCCAGCTTCAATAGCAGCAATTATTGCACCAAAGCTTGAAACTTTATTTGCAAATGGTAATTTGAACATAGGAGATAGCGCAATGATGCGTTGGGCTATTAATAACACATGTATGAAACCTAAAAAAGATGGAAATATGTCATTTGAAAAAGTAGAACCAAAATTAAGAAAAAATGATCCTTTTATGGCAATGGTTTGTGCTTTAAGTGGTATAGATTTATTGGATGAAGAATTTGAATATGTTTATTTTTAGAGAAGGAGGTGATATAAATGGGATTGTTTAATAATATTTTTAAGAACGAAAACAAGAAAGACGAAAGTGAAATTATTGAGTTAATGGATATTTTATTTGCTGCTAAGAATAAACAACTATTAATAAAAAAACATGCAATTGAACATGCGATTGATATTATAGCTAAAACTATTTCAAAGTCTGAAATTAAAGTTTACAGAAAACAGTATGGAAAATTACAGAGTGTAAAAAATGATGAATATTATATTTTAAATGTTAGACCGAATGATAACGAGGAAGCCACCTCGTTTTTTTATAACGTAATAAAAAAATATTTAGAAGATAATGATGCTTTAATTATTTGTTTTGATAACAAATTGTATTTAGCAGATAGTTATGATGTTAGTTCTAGTATATTATTTCCTAAACTTTATAGTAATGTTCAATTGAGTGATTCTAATAATAATAGCATAATATTAAATAAAGTTTTTACAAATGAAGAAGTTATACATCTTTCTTTAAAAAAATCAGAAATCAATGAAACGTTAGATAATTATTATGAAGAACTTGGGAGTTTAATAGGCCTTGCAAGTAAAAAATATAAATTAAATAATAATTATAAATTTAGGTTGAGTTTTAATGGTGGACCTAAAAAGCTAAAAGATCCTACTACTGGAGAAGAAATAGATTATACTCAATATAAACAAAAATTGGTTGAAGGATTATTTGATGAAGAAGATGCTATTATTTTATTATCTGATAGTTTTAATCTAGAAAAAATAGATTTTGATAGTGGAACAACATCATCTGAAGAGTGGTCAAAATTAGAAAAAAAATGGTCAGATAAAGTCGCAATGTCATTTAATATTCCACTTGATATATTTTATGGTAATAAAACAGATAAATCTACATCAACAACAGATTTTTTAACATTTGGAGTAGAACAACATTTACAAGTGTTAGAAGATGGATTCAATTCTAAAATAATTAAAAAAGAAGATTATAAAAAAGGTGAATGTATAAAAATAAATAGATTAAATATGATTCATAGAGATATCTTAGAAAGTGCTAATAGCATGGATAAATTATTCTCAATTGGATACACACACAATGACATAAATGAGATTGTAGGATTACCTCCGAAAGATGAAGACTGGGCGAATGAATCTCATGTTACAAAGAATTATGAAAATGTCAATGTGATTTTGAAGGGAGGTGATGCGGAGTGAAAGACAAATACTTTCAGTTTGAAAGAGTAGATGATAATATTACTGAATTATTTATCTATGGAGATATAAGAGAACCTAATATGATTGATAGGTGGTTTGGTGATGATGAAACTCGAGTAGATGCATTTTCATTTAAAGATGCATTGCAAGAAGTAGATACACCTAATTTGTTGGTAAGAATTAATTCATCAGGAGGAGAAGTTAATCAAGGTTTAGCAATTTATAGTCTGCTTAAAGACTTTAAAGGTCATTTGATTACAAAAATTGATGGTTGGGCATGTAGTGCAGCTAGTGTAATATTTATGGCTGGAGAAGAAAGAATAATGCCTGAAAGCGCTCTTATTATGATTCATAATGCATGGATGAGTGCAGTAGGTGACTCTAACGAGTTAAGAAAACAAGCTGATGATCTAGAAATGATAACACAACCAAGTGTTAATATTTATGTTGAGAAAACAGGATTATCAGAAAAGACTGTTAAATCAATGATGGATGATGAAACTTGGATGGATTATAAGAAAGCATTTGAATTAGGCTTTGCTACAAGTATAGAAAAAGATGGTGAAGCACAACAGTCTATTAAAAATGTTAATAGGTATATAAAAAAATTAGTAGCAAGAAATAGTGAATTAGAATCAAGAAATACCCAATTAGAGTTATTATTTGCTACTAAAAATAAAAAAGAAATAAAAAATCAAGAAAAAGAAGAAAAAGACCCTTGGGAGTCTTTTTTAAATTTATAAGAAGGAAGGGAAAAATAAAATGAATTTAAACAAAGAAGAAAAAATGAATGAATTAAAAAATCAAGCTACTAAAGTGCTTGAAGAAAGTGAAGATAAGTCAGCAGCAATTGCTAAAGTTGTTGAAATGTTTGCTACATTCCAACATCAAGATTTGATTGAAGAAATCAAAATGCAATCTGAAAAGGCTTCATCTGATGAAGATTATAAATCTAAATTAGGTTTAAGAACTTTATCTAAAGAAGAGAAAGAATTTTATTCTAAATTCAAAAACATTAAACAAGCTATTAAGGGAGATCAAATTAATTTAATTCCAACATCAATTATTGATTTGACTATGGAAAATGTAAAAACAGAAGAACCTGTTTTAAAATTAATTAATTTTGCTCCAGCAGGAGTTAAAAGATGGATAGTAGCAGAAAAAACTGGTACTTATTCATGGATAGGATTAACAGATAAACTAAAAGGCGAGCTTACAGCTGATATCAAAGGTTTTGTAACAGAAGTAGCTAAATTAAGTGCTTATCTTGTTATACCTAAAGCAATAAGAGAGTTATCATATGAATTTATTGATAAATATTTTATGGCTATCCTAAATCAAGTTATGCGTGAAGGTCTTGCAGGAGGTTATTTAATTGGTACTGGAAAAGACCAACCAGTTGGAATATATTATAAAAATGATGCTGTAGAAGGTGAAGGAAATCATACTCTTAAAGAAGTAAATACTGATTTAGTTAACTTTACTCCAAAAGGTCTTGCTAAAGCAAAAGCATATCTTACAAATAAAGGGATTAGAGCATTAGATAAAATATATTTAATATGTAATCCAGAAGATGAAGCTAATTATGTAGCTCCAGCAATATATGATAGAAGAGGTAATTTAGCAAGCTCTTATAAAAATATGGAAGTTGTTCAATGTACTGAAAATCCAAAAGGAAAAGCTGTGTTAACAATCCCAGGAAAATATTCAATGGCTGTAGATTCAGTTAAAATTAATACTTATGAAGAAACTATGGCATTAGATGATGCTGATTTAATTACAGCCAAAGCATATGGAAACGGACGTGCTGTAGATGATAATGTAGCATACGTTTTTGATGTTACTAAACTAGAAGAATTTGTTGATGAAGTTCGTGTTGTAGAAAAAGCAACACCCTAGTGAGCCCGAAGAGGGCGAAATTAACTCTGTAACAGTTAATGTAACTTCTGGAAATTTAAAAGTTTCAGAAGCAGTAGCCGATAAAGAAATTGGTTCTGTATCCGTTGATGGTGGTACAGAACCTTTTTCATATGAATTAACTGGTACAGATGCTGATAAGTTTAAAGTAGAAGAATCAAAAGTTAAAATAAAAGAAAATCTTACAGAACCAAAAACTTATACAGCAAAAGTAAAGGTTACTGATAAAAATAGTAAAGAAAAAGAATCTAGTGAATTTGAAATAACTGTTTCAAGTGATGAACCTGCAAAAATAACAGTTACTATCCCTAGTGGAGAAACTTCATTAAATCTAGGAGAAAAGACAGTTCAGGATTTATGTGAGAACTTGAATATCGATGATACTGGAAAAGTAACCGGTAGTTTAAAGCATGTTGAGAATTGGACTGAATTTTCAAAGACTGATAACTCTGGAAATTTTATACCTCTTTATTTTGAAGAGGCAAAAGGACAAGCCAAAGGTACTGTTAAGTGTGAGTTAAAAGGGACAGGTGCGAAAACGAAAAAACCAGTTGCAGTCGATAAAAAAGACGGATTAATAGTTTTCCAAATTCACGATAAAGATAATACTATTGAAATTACAAGTGAAGGTAAAGAAACTAAAACACTTACTTTAACAGAAGTTGATTTAAAAACTGAATAGAGGTGATTTTAATGTTTGTCGTAAAAGAAAAATTTAGAGATTCAATTACAGGTTATGATTATAAAATGGGAAGTATTTATCCATACGAAAAGGTGACTGTTTCTAAAGAAAGAATAAAAGAACTATCTACCGAAAACAATAAACTAAAAAAAATTATGATAGAAGAGAAAAAACTAGAAGATCTATCAGAAGACCAAGTTATTGAATATTCAAAAATTATAGGTGTTGATATTAGAGAAACTTTAATTAATGCAATAAACAATATTGAAAATGATTCGAGTAATTCAAATAACAATTCTAAAAAGTGAGGAAATAATGGATAATAAAAATAATATTTCTAAAGATAATTATAATGATATTTTATTAGAAATTCGTAAGGAACAAGCTATTTCTCCCGCTATAAAAGATGCTACATTAATAAGTTATATTAAAGAGGGAGTGTATGATATAAATGATATTTGTGGAAAAGAAATTGATTATAATGCTAATTTAGTAGCAAGATCATTATTAAAAAATTATGTATTGTATGCTAATTATAAAAGATTAGCAGAATTTAAGGAGTTATATTCTGGTGAGTATATCAGGCTTCAAAGGGATTGTTACATCGATTCCAACGTACAATGAGGGTTCCTTTTTACTCTTTAAAATAAAGCATAATGAAAATTCTTTTCCACAAGAAATTTTAAAAAAAATATATGATGATGAAATATTTTATGAAGAATTATCACTTTCTGATAACATTATTTTTGAAAATGAAAAAAGAGATATAAAAATTGTTTCTAAAATTAGAATTATGCAAGATAAAAATATAAATTCAAATAGTGTTTTAAAAATAGGTGATAATTTTTATCATGTTTTTAATATATATCATTTTAAAAATAGTGATGGATTTCCACAAAGTGATATTACTTTAGAAGAATATCCAAATCCTGTATTGGAGGAGAATGTATGTTAAGTAAACTAGATTTTGAAAAATTAATACAATCTATTAGGATTCCATATGCTGAAGGTATACAACATATGGAAGATAATGATAAAAATCCTAGAATTGTTTATTTTGAAACTACTTGGGAGACAATCTCTGCTAGTGGTTGTGAATATGATACAAAAGTAACTTATCAAGTTTCTTTTTTTTCGTCTAAACCACGTGATAATGCTTTATTAAATTTAAGAAAAGAGTTATCTAAAAAAGATATTAAACCTGTTATTTATCATGAATATTTGAAACCTAAAAGAACTTGGCATTCATTTTTTACTATTGAGGTGTTAGAGAACATACATGAACTTTTATGATGGATTTGAAGATTTGATGAATGATTTTAAAGAATTGATATCCAAAGTTGATGATGTTACAGAGGTTTTGGAAGAAGGTGCAAAAGAATTTGTTAGTGACCTTTTAAAACTTCCTAAACCAATGTCAAAAATTAGAATAAGTGGATATACGCATCTTGTGGATAGTTTTACATATAAGACAAATAATAATGAAGTAGAAGTTGGCTGGGGTAAATATTATGGTCGTATAGTTGAAAAAGGAACTATATTGACACGTAGTAACCCTCATTTAGAGCCGAATTTTGAAAGAAATAAAGAAAAGTATTATAAAAATATGATTAATAAAATTTTTTAAAAGAAAGTGAGGTAATAATATGAAGACTAAAAAACCTATGATGAAAGAAACTGTAGGAGCACAATATTATGCATTTAACACACCGAGTGATGATGGCAATGTAGATTTAAGTAAGTATGAAGATACTGTAAAAACTGAAGTTGTAAAAAGTATCGGAACTACTGAAAATGGAGATTCTGTTAATGTTCGCGCTTCTGGTAAGGACTATGCAACTATGAATCAAACTTCGAATGTAGAATTAGCCATAGAGGTTATTGCTTTTCCTCCAGAAGATTTAATAAAAATGAGAGGTGATACTGTATCAGAAAATGGATTGATAACTTCTGGTGCAGCTGGAGAAAGACCTTATTTTGCATATGGTAAAGTTGTTAAAAAAGTAGGTGGAGGTGTTAGATATGATTGGTATCCAAAATGTCAACTAGTTGAAAATACTGATGATATTGAAACTTCCGAAGATGAATTTAGTGAACAAACTGATACTGTTACAATAAGATGCTACGCTTTTGATGATAAAGGTAATATAAAGAATTCTGTTGATAGTGAATTAGAATCATTCCCAAAAGATTTAACAGAAGAAAAATTCTTTACAAAACCTATTGTTACAAAAGAGGATTATGATGCTGTTGTCAGTCCAGTTATTTAATTGAACAAGAACTGTTAGAATTAAATTTTAGCAGTTCTTTTATTTTTTATATGAGGAGTGATAAATATGATTTTAACACTAAAAAATGGTAAAAAAATAGAACTAGAATATAGTTTTCTAACACTTCAATATCTAGAAGATTATGAAGGTGGACTAAAAAAATTAAAATCTGATTTAAAATGTAAAAAGAATTTACTTAGAATTTATAGTTTATTTATTTATGCAACTGTTAGAAGTAATTATGATGAAAAACTTACTTTAGAAGAAACTGTTAAGTTAGTTGATGTAAAAGATATACCATTAATCCAAAAATTCCTTGAAGAAAATTTTGAAAAGCAAAATGAATTAAAAAAAAAAGGAAAGAAATCTACACCACACAAAAAGAAAAAGAGGAAATAGATTGGGCTGCTATTAAGTATACAGCTATAACAATAGGTTTATCTATTGAAGAATTAATGCATATTAATCCAATTGATTTTATTAGAATGGTTGATATGTACAAGAAAATGGAGAGAAAAAAATATGGCAAGTGATTTAAAAAAGGTAGGCTTAGTTTTTAAAGCCGATGGAAGTACTGATTTTATGAATACATTAAAATCAGTAAATGGTGCTTTACAAGAAAATTATGCTGATTTTAAATTAGCGCAATCTATGTATGATAAGAATACTTCAACTGCACAAAAATTAACAGATAGATTAAATTATTTAAATAATACTTATGATCTACAAAAAGATAAAGTAGTTTTGTTAAGAGAAGAAATAGAGCAGATGAGTAATGCCGAGAATAAAAATGAAGCAGCTATTTCTAGAAAAAAAGCAGAATTATCACGTACAGAAGCTAAATTAAATGATTATGAAAAATCGATAAATAAAGTAACTAAAGAATTAAATTCTGGAACATTAGGAATGAAAGATTTTGCTAATAAATTAGAATCAACAGGAAGTAAGTTAACGGATGCTGGAAAGAAAGCATCCGTTTTAAGTGCAGCAATAGTAGGAGTCGGTGTTGCTGCTAAAAAGAGTTTCGATGAAGTAGACGAGGGTGCAGATAATGTTATAAAAGCTACTGGTGCAACAGGAACTGCAGCCGAAGAGTTAAAAGATTCTTTTGAAAATGTAGCGCAATCAGTTGTAGGTGATTTTTCTGATATAGGAAGTGGATTAGGTGAAGTTAATACGAGGTTTGGATTTACTGGAAAGCGATTAGAAGATTGCACAGAACAATTTATGAAATTTGCGGAAGTAAATAACACTGATGTAACTACAGCTGTTCAATTAGTATCACGTGCAATGGGAGATGCATCTATTGATTCTTCAGAATATGGAACAGTTTTAGATGCGTTAACTAAAGCAGCACAGACATCAGGAATTTCAATAGATAAACTAACCGAAAATATTACTAAATATGGAGCTCCTATGAGAGCATTAGGTTTTGATACAAAAGAAAGTATTGCAATATTTGCTTCTTGGGAAAAGGCAGGAGTTAATACAGAAATTGCTTTTTCTGGAATGAAAAAGGCTATTAGTAATTTTTCTAAAGAAGGAAAGGACGCTAGAGTAGAGTTTAAAAATACTTTAGATGAAATAGCTGCTTGTCCAGATATAGCTTCAGCAACGACTAAAGCTATTGAGGTATTTGGTACAAAAGCAGGTCCAGATTTAGCTGATGCAATAAAAAATGGTAGATTTGAATATTCTCAAATGTTGGAATTGATTCAAAGTTCCAAAGGAACTGTTGATAATACCTTTGATGGAATTGTAGATGGAAGTTATGATGCTGATCTTGCTATTCAAAATGCAAAACTTTCAATGAGTGGTTTAGGAGAAACTTTAATGACTACACTTGCCCCATTTTTTGAAAAAGCTGCAAAAGTATTACAAAATTTTGCAAATTGGTTTGATAATTTAGATTCTGGAACTAAAAATATTATTGTAACAATAGGATTATTGGTTGCTACAATTGGACCAGTACTATTAATTTTAGGAACACTTGCTGGAAGTGTGAGTAAAATAATTTTATTGTTTACTCAATTAGGTCCAGTATTTAATATAGTAAAAACTGGAATATCAGGAGTGTCTGCTGCAATGAGTTTTCTTGCAGCTAATCCTATAATATTGATAATTGCAGCGATTACTACTCTCGTTGCAGTGTTAATTCATTTATGGAATACAAATGAAAAGTTTAGAAATTCAATTATTAATGCATGGTCTTATATACAAAATTTGTTTATGCAATTTGATCAATTTTTAACAGGAATTTTTCAAACAGATTGGACTAATTCTTTTGGTTCTTTTGGAGAAGTTTTAAATATGTTTTTTGCAAATATTTCTAATTTTTATAACTCTATCAAACAAATCTTTCAAGGAATTATAGATTTTATTAAAGGAGTTTTTACAGGAAATTGGCAATTAGCATGGGAAGGAATAAAAAATATTTTTGGAGGAATATTTAATGGACTTCTAGCAATTGCTAAAGTTCCTTTAAATGGAATTATAGGTTTCTTAAATATGTTAATTAATGGGATAAATGTATTAATAAAAGGATTAAATAAAATAAAGGTAAAAATTCCTGATTGGGTACCTTCTATTGGTGGTAAAAACTTTGGATTAAATATAGGATTGTTAGGAAAAATTCCCTATATGGCAGACGGTGGAACATTATTAAATGGTGCAGCAATAGTAGCTGAAGCAGGACCAGAGTTACTGCTACAACAAGGAACTAAAACAAAAGTTGTTCCTTTAGGTAAAAACAGTAGCAATTCCGATTTAAATTCATTAGAAGATAATAATATGATATTTAATCCAACAATTAATATCAATAGTTATTCTAAATATATAAGTCCAGCAGACGCTGCTAGAGAAAGCAGACATGAAATGCAAAAAATGTTATTAAAATGGAAGAAGGTAGGTAAAGCATGAATTCATATTTAGCATATGAGAATTCAAACAAGGAAAGGATTTTGTTAGATAGATCTTTTCCTTTTTTTATGACAGAATATGAAGGAATACATGAAAAAGTGTCAGAATTATCAAGTATTGCTTCTGCATTTTCAGTTGGGGAATATTATATAGGTAGAAATGTTCCTAAGAGAAATATTATAATCAACGGATATATAAAAAAAAATTTTTATGAAAATCGTCAGATATTATATAGAATCTTTAATAATAATGATGAAGGAACTTTGTTTTATTATGAAGATGATAAAACTGTTAAAATTAAATGTAGAACTGAAAAAGTAACATTTACAGAAGTACCACCTATAATGTATTTTACTATATCTTTAATGTGTTATAATCCTTTTTTTGAAGATGAAGTAGAAAGTAAGGCAACATTATCTCAATATAGTGGTGGGATTGAATTTCCATTTGAAATAGAAAATGATGAAATAGAATTTGAAATAAAACAGGACGAAGTATCAGTAGAAATATATAACCCTACTAATATTCAATCTGGCCTAAGAATTATTTTTAATTTTAAAGGTGATGTAAGTAAGCCTAGTATAAAGAATATTGATACACAAGAAATTTTAACTATTGATAAAGATTTTAAATATGGTGATAAAGTAGAAATAACTACTCATATTAACAATAAAAATATAATCTTAACAAGTGAAGGTAAAGAAAAAAATATCAATAATTATATTTTATTTGGAACTAAATTTTTACAATTAAATCCAGGGATAAATACATTTACAATACTTGCAAATAGTGGCTTTGAATATTTAGATTCAGAAATATATTATTCTATATATTATGAGGCGGTATAATAATGAAAGAATGGAATGAAATAGATACAAAAATAAAGGGTTATTCTAGTGAATTATTATATATAAAAGAAAAATATTATATGGTAGTTAGTATTTATAAAGATCCTCCTAATCAAAATATATATTACTCTAATGATTTAATTAACTGGGAAAAGGCTAATATTACACCTGAACAAATTTATTTTGAAGGAGGAAATTATAGTTTATCAAGTATTGGTAAAATAGGATATATTAATGGTGTTTTTTTAGGTATAGTTATTTATACAGCACCTCATAGTGAAAGTGTATACAGCGTATTGCCAGGATATATAACTTCAACTGATGGTATAAATTGGACAGTAAAATTAGGACAATTAAATAATCAAACATATTATTTTAATAATTTATATACAATAAATAACACTTTTTTTATAGATGCTTTTGCTTATGGAGTTGCAAATTCAGATTGTTTTCTAGCAACAAAAGATGGCAAATACTTTCAAGAGTATAAATATGGAACTTTGCCTAATAATGAATTTATACGACAATTATGCTATTTTAATAATAAATATTATATGTTTACCCAGAAGTTTTATCAATGCAATATATATTCATCATCAGATTTGATTAATTGGACAATATTAAAAAGATATAATAATCACAATTTTCAATGTGCTAATGTTGGAAAAGGCAGGATTATTATTTTAATTAATTATACAAATGATAATAGATATATATCTACTAAAATAATTAGTTCATCTGATGGAATTAATTGGATAGAAAATATAATTACTAATAATAGTTCACAAATACCTACTAATATTAAATATCTTAATGGTACATTTATGCTTGTTGGACCTAATCATATTTATTTATCTAGCAATGGTGATGATTGGGATCAAATTAATTTTGATGAATTTATTATAAGAGATGCACTTTATGTAGATAATAATTTATTCTTAACAGGTGAAGATATTTCAACAAGAATGATTAAAATTTGTAAAAAAGAAATATCAAGAAAAGTTACTTATGCATCTGATACAGCCCTTTATATTTTTAATAAAGATTTAAATTTATTAGGTGTAATAGATGAATGTATTTCTTTAACATGGCATAGAAAGTTTTATGAAGCAGGAGAATTTAGTTTAGTGGTTGCTCCATATGAAAATAATCTTAATTTATTAAAAACAGATAATATAATAGTTAGACAAAATTATACAGAAGCTGCAATTATAGATACAATAGAATTTGTTGATGATGGAACTCAAATAGAAATAAAAGCATCGGGAAGTTTTTTATCATATTTATTGCATAGAAGAATAATAAAAAATAAAATAAATTTTAAAGGTTCAGCTATTGACGGACAAAAAGAGTTACTTGCAAATATGACAGAATTAGTACCTAATTTTGAGATTGAATCTACTAAATTAGATAGTATTAATGTTGATTTTCAATGTATTTATAAAAATGTGTATGATTTTATGGTTAAATTATCTAAATACTCTAATATAGGATTTAGAATAGTACCTAATGTTGAATCAAAAGGATTTATATTTGAAAATTTCGAAGGATTAGATAGAACACATAATCAGATTAAGAATGAAAGATATTGTTTTTCAAAAGAAAATGGTAATATTTCCAAACCTAATATAATTAAAACAACTATTGGTAAATGTAATTTTGCTTTAGTTGGGGGAACCGGCGAAGATACTAGCCGACAATTAGTTGAGGTAAGAAATGAGAAAAAAACAGGATTAGATTTATTTGAAAGCTTTGTTGATGCTAAAAATGAAAGCGATAATAGTATGACAAAATCTGATTATGAAAATCTTTTAAAGCAAAAAGGACAAGAGGTATTGCAAGATGAAACTTTAACAATAGAGTTCACCGGAGAACCTACAGATTATAAAAACAAATGGGATTTAGGAGATATAGTTGATATAGTCTTGGATGATTCTAGAATTTCTGAAATTAATAGAATTACCGAAGTTGAAGAAGTAATTGAGAATAATAATTATTCTATTAGACCTACTTTTGGTCCTGCGCTTGCCGATAAATTAAATTTAAACGAATAGGAGGAATAAAATATGGAAACATTTGCTTTTTTTCCATCAGAAAATAAGGATAGAGTTGTTAGTTCATCTCAATTTGCAGGATTTCTTTCACAATTTTTTACAACAGGCGTTTTTAATAATGGATTAAAGGTTGAGAAAGGAGACGGGATGTCTATAATAATTAAATCAGGATATGCTTTAATAAATGGATATTTCTATCATAACGATTCTGATTTAAGGATTTCAATATCATCACCTCATGAATCACTAAATCGTATTGACAATATAGTAATTAGGTTATCACATACAGATAGATCTATACATGCATTTGTTGTTAATGGAGTGCCTAACTCAAATGCGTATGCTCCAGCTCTAACAAGAACAATTGATACATATGAAATAAGATTGGCAACAATTACAGTTGAAAAAGGAACTAATTCAATTGATACTTCTATGATTACAGATTGTAGATTTGATGATAATGATTGTGGTATTGTAATGGGTGCTGTAGAGCAAATAGATACCACAGAGGTGTTTAATCAATATAAGGAATATTTTAACAATTGGTTTAAAAATTTAAAAAACCAGTTAGATAGTAACCAGGCAGGAAATTTACAACATGAAATAGAGGATATTAATACACAGCTAGAACCGTACGAAGATAAATTAATTAAATATGATACCTGCACTAATGAAGAATTACAAGAAGCAATAAATAATTCAGATTAGAAGGAGGTAAAAAATGAATGGATTAATACGTGGCGATTATTTACCTTTTAGATTTAAATTAGAATACGAGGATGGAACTATAAAACCAGAGATAGTCGATGAGGCTATTTTTTGGTTAAAAGAAAATATTTATAGTAAACAGCCTTTAATAGAAAAAAAATTATCCACAAATGATATTTACTTTAATAGTAGCACTTATTGGTATTATTTTAATTTTTCATCTAATGAGACAAAAGATTTTAATTATGATAAGAAATACCCATTTGCAATTAAAATATTTTTAGATGGTAAACCTTACACCGTTGCAAAAGGATTTTTAAGTTTTACGTGGGAAGGTGTATTTGTATATGAAGACTAATGATATAGTAATGGGTAATTGTATAAATATAAAAGCAACATTAAAATCTGATAATAATATACACGCAACCAATTTGGAAAAGAGTGAAAGAGAAATAAATGATTACAGAAAACTTTATTATTTGCCTACGATTAATGGTGAAAAAGTAATTAACGATAAGTCTGCAAAGGATTATCATTTACAAGAAGAAATGGATAGTTTAACCAATATAGATATTGAAAAATTATTAGGAGGAATTAAAAATGAATGAGAAAAAATATTTAGATGGAAATGGATTATTATATTATGATGAAAAATATGTAAAAGGAAGATTAAAAAATAAAGTAGATACAGAACATAAAACAAATTCTGAAAGTGAATACAAAGTATTAAGTGACAATAACTTAACAGACGAGTTATTACAAAAAATTAATGCCGCTGGAACAAGCAATTTTAATGGAAAGTATAATAGTTTGGATGGTATTCCAACATTAGATGGAACTGAACTAAAAGGAACATTAACAGCAGAAGATTTAGGATTAGCAAAGCAAACTGACATTCCAACAGATTATGTATCTGATAAAGAATTAGAGCAAAAAGGTTATCAAACTTCAAGCGATGTTGAAAGTGCTATATCAACAAAAGGTTATCAAACAAAAACAGAAGTTGAAGCATTAATCACTAGCAAAGTTAGTTCTGTAATGACTTATAAGGGAACGGTTGACAACTATTCTGATTTAGCAAATTATACTGATACTGCAAAAACTGGTGACACTTATAACATTACAAATGCTAGTGAACACAACAAAGCTGGTGACAATGCTACATTTAATGGTTCTGGATGGGATGTTCTAAGTGGTACTATGGATTTAACGGAATACCTTAAAGATACGGATTTAGTAGCTATTTCAAATGCTGAAATTGATAGTATTGTTAATGGTTAGGAGGCGACATTATGCCTAAACAATATGTAGATAAAACTGGACTGACAAGATACAATGAACTAATTAATAAAAAATTAAATGAAATAGAACTTACTCCAGGACCAACAGGGGCAAATGGAAAAGATGGAGCTGGTTTCTATAGAGTAGCTTCTGGTTGGGATATGTCTAAACTAATTATACCATTAGAAAATTTATCTCCAAGCATACCAAAACCTAAGCAACATGATAGTATAATTTATGAGAATGGAACAATAGGTGCGATAGGTTCAGTTACAAGTACTAGTGTAGTAGTATTACCATTAAATATATCTCTAAAAGGTCCTAAAGGAGACAAAGGTGATAAGGGAGATCCTGGAACAATTGATCTTACTAAAGTAGTTACGTTGTCTGACACTCAAAATATAAGTGGAGAGAAAACTTTTAGCACTGCACCTAAAACAAGTAAAGAATATACTACTTCTGAAGATATATTTGACCTTAGTAAATATGAATCTGGGGAATCAAGTAAAAATGCTTTTATGTTAATGTTAGCTTTAGGTCTTCCTGAAAAATTTAAAACATCAGATGATGAAATACCTAGTATGAAAAGTGTTGCTCAAATGATTGGGGGAATTCTTAGTGCAGGACTGGGATGTAAATTAATATCTGATATTGCATATGAAACTTGCACAGAAGAAGAATTACAAGAAGCAATAAATAATTCAGATTAATAAAGAAAGGAAAAGTGATATTAAAATGAAAAATTTACTAATAATTAACATGGGGGGGAGATTTCAGTATATACCCAAAATATAGGTGAATATTAAAATAGCCTTATAATACAAGGGTTTAGAGGGTTTTAAAAATTTCTAGTTATCTATAAAAAAAGTATTATTTTAATTTATTATTGAAATAAAAATTTGTATATTGACTTAAAGATCTTCAAAATGAGGGTCTTTTTTATTTTAAATGTTGTTGGAAAAAGGGGGTTGATAGAATGACAAATAAAATAATTAAAGTGGGAACATTTTTTAGTGGAATAGGTAGTCCAGAAAAAGCTTTAGAAAAATTAAAAAGCGAAGGATATATAGATGACTATAGTTTAGAATTCTTTTCAGAAATTGATAAAGATGCAATTAAAAGTTATTGTGCAATTCATAATATTAATCAAGAATTAAATTTAGGAAGTATTACAAATATAAAGGGAGAAGATTTGCCATATTGTGATTTATGGATTGGCGGTTTTCCATGTCAAGATATTTCTTGTGCTGGTAAGATGAAGGGATTTGATATTACAAGTTCTACTAGATCAAGTTTAGGTTGGGAAAT